>JBILYM010000055.1:0-9766 GCA_044377725.1 Phycisphaerales bacterium | reverse complement strand
GTGGAGTTGGCGCAGTGGATTTCTGCGTACTACGTGTGCCCGATCGGAATGACGTTGGCATCCATGACGCCGGCGGCCGTGAAGAAAGGTGTCGGGACGGTGACGCGTACGTTGGTTGACTTGGCGCCCGGATGGGAAGTTGCTATCGCTGCCGCCAAGCGCGTCACCGTGCAGCAACGCCGCGCAGTGGAAGCATTGCGAACTGCACCAGACGTTGAACGTCCGATGGATATTCGCGACCTGTGCGAGCGCGCCGAATTGGGAACCCCGGAGCCAGTGAAACGCCTGGTTTCAGCGGGAATTCTGGTGGCACAGCGGCGCACCAAGGTTGAAGCAGAGTGGCGCGCCGAACGCGCCGCCTCGGGGGTTGCGCCGCAACTGACTGCTGCGCAACATGGCGTAGTGGAATCGATCGGTGCCACGCTCGGCCAGGGATTTTCTCAGCACTTGCTCTTTGGTGTCACTGGTGCCGGCAAGACCGAGGTGTACATGCGGCTCATTGAGCGCACCTTGGCTGCCGGGCGCACGGCGTTGGTGTTGGTGCCAGAGATCGGCCTGACGCCGCAGACCGGCGGTCGCTTGATGGCGCGCTTTCCGCAGGAGCGCGTAGCCATCTTGCATAGCGGGCTCACTGCCGCGCAACGGAATCAACACTGGAACCTGGTGTCGGCGGGGCACGTGCGATTGGTGATGGGCGCGCGCAGTGCAGTGTTTGCGCCGGTTGCTGATGGCCAACTCGGATTGATCGTTGTGGATGAAGAGCATGACGCCAGCTATAAGCAAGATCAAATGCCGCGGTATCACGGGCGCGATGTTGCCATTCGCCGCGCGCAAATGGCGCAGTGCCCCATTGTTCTTGGTAGCGCCACGCCAAGCCTGGAGAGTTGGTTTAACGCAACCGAACGAAAGACAAGTGCGCTGCATTTCTTGCGCGATCGTGCACCAGGGCTGCGATTGCCGCATGTAGAAGTGGTGGACTTTGCTGAAGAGCGTAAGAAATTTCCCGATCGACGCGTGCACCTGTTGGGGCCACGGCTTGCAGGTGCAATTCAGGAAACACTTGATAGCAATGGGCAAGTACTGATCCTGTTGAATCGGCGCGGCTATGGAAACTGGATCGCCTGCGCAGATCATCGATGTGGATGGCTGATGCGCTGCGAACGCTGTGATGCAGGCATGATTTGCCACACACTGCCCTCAGCGGCAGGCGGAACTGCCACGCAGTACGTGCGCTGCCATCATTGCCAAGGCGAGCAGAAACTGCCGCGCACATGCCCCGTATGTGGCAAACAAGTTTCCGTGTTCGGTCTGGGCGTGCAGCGTGTCGAGGAGGAACTGGCGCGGCTCCATCCAACGCTGGTGCCAGGAACAACCATGTTGCGCATTGATGCCGATTCCATGCAGGACGCCAACGATTTCCATGATGCGCTGGGGCGCTTCGGCGCCGGCGAAGTGCGGCTCTTGGTGGGTACACAGATGATTGCCAAGGGGCTGGACTTCCCAGGCGTTCGCTTGGTGGGCGTGGTCAATGCTGATACCGCACTCAACTTGCCGGACTTCAGAGCAGCGGAGCGGACCTTTCAACTGGTGAGTCAGGTCTCCGGGCGCTGTGGGCGAAGCGCGGAGGCGGGGCGCGCCATCGTGCAAACATTCCAACCCGACTCGCCCGCCATCAAGCTGGCAGCGGCGCATGACTATGAGGCATTTGCAAGCGAGGAGTTGGCGTTGCGCGAGCGATTTGCACTGCCGCCATGGCGGCGGATGGCGCGCGTGGTGATCCGCGATGGGGACGAGGAGAAGGCGCGGGTCATGGCGGAGGAACTGACGCGGGCGCTGGCGATCGAAGCGGCGCGGATGAATGCTGGGGACGGTGCTGGTGCTGGTGCCGGTGCCGATACTCGTACTGGTACTGGTGCAGGCGTGAGTGCAGGCGCGGGCGCCGGCGCCATCGAAGTGGTCGGACCCATGCCCTGCCCGATTGCGCGAATTTCTGACCGTTGGCGCATGCAGGTGGAGATCACGGCTCCGAATGCCGCCAGCCTGGGTCGATTTCTGACTGCGGCTCGGAATGCGAAGATCCTGCGCCCCGGGGAGACCTACGCCGTGGATGTGGATCCCGTAGCGCTCATGTGAGTAGACGCACGGCGATTTAAGCGTCCGGGAAAGCGACGTTTACCCTATAATCGTTGGACTTTGCGCATCGCGAGCTGCGATGGCACATCTAGGAGCGCGCGACACCATGTCAGACAGTTCGGGACACGGCCAAACCCCCCACTCGCCCCTCGCTTCCACTGGTCGCGCGGTCAACGCGTGGTCTCCGGAATACATCGAACAGATGCACGCCGCCTGGCTGCGTGATGCCGGTTCTGTTGGTGATTCGTGGAACCAGTTCTTCTTGGGTTTCGAGCTTGGTCTGGATCGACCAGCGAAATCTGCTGCGGGCGCAAGCACCGCTGCTGGAACTGATACCGCAGGCACAAGTCATTCAGCGCAGCCCAAGGTGCAAGCGCTCATTGACGCGTATCGCCGCCTTGGTCATCTTGGCGCAACGCTTGACCCACTGGGCACCGTGCGCCCCAAGCCGCAGGAGTTGGCGCTTTCGGCGTTTGGACTGACCGGCAATGACTTGGCCACGACGTTCGATACCGGCACACTGCCCATGAGTCCGCGTGCAACGCTTTCTGAAATCATTGAGTTTCTGCAAAGCGCCTACTGCGGCAACATCGGTGCGGAATTTGGATTCATCGCTTGCCCACGCAAGCGCGCATGGATTGCTGAGCGCATCGAGACGCTCGCGTTGCGATCACCGCCCGGCGGAACTGCAGCACGCACGCGGATCTTGCAGAAACTGGTTGCCGCGGACGGACTCGAGAATTTCCTGGCAACGCGGTTCATCGGCAAAAAGCGATTTGGTCTGGAAGGTGGCGAATCGCTGCTGGTGGTTCTTGATGCAGTGCTCTCCGGAGCTGTGCGCGCTGGTGCCGAAGAGTGTGTGCTTGGTATGGCGCATCGCGGACGTGTCAACGTGCTGCACAATGTTGCTGGCAAGCCTGCCGAAATGATCTTCACTGAGTTTGAAGAGGCGTGGAGCCCACACTTTGAACAGGGTGGCGGCGACGTGAAGTACCACCAAGGTTTCTCCGGTGCGTACCAAACAGCTGATGGCGGTTCATTACGCGTTTCGCTGTGCCCGAACCCCAGTCACTTGGAGTTTGTTGGGCCAGTCGCCACTGGACGAACGCGCGCGCGGCAAGAGCGGACTCGTTCGCTTGCTGATGGCATTGCCAAGGTGTTGCCGATTCTTCTCCATGGAGATGCGGCGCTGCCCGGCCAAGGAGTGGTCGCAGAGACGCTCAACATGGCTGGCCTGGTTGGCTATGACGTCGGCGGCACGGTGCATGTGGTCATCAACAATCAAGTTGGATTCACTACCGACAGCAGTGACTCGTACATGGGTGCGTACTGCACCAACGTAGCCAAGATGGTGGAAGCGCCCGTGTTCCACGTCAATGGTGGCGATGCCGAAGCATGTGACTTTGTAGCGCGCCTTGCATCGGAGTGGCGCAGCACATTCGGCGAGGACGTGTTTATCGATATGTGGTGCTGGCGTAAGAACGGGCACAACGAGACGGATGAGCCCAACTTCACGCAGCCGATCTTGTACCGCCGAGTTCGCAGCACCAAGCCGGTGGCGGCGCGTTACGCCGAGCAACTGGTTGCTGAGGGCGTGATCGGTGCTGATGAATTGGACAATCAGACCAAGGCGCTCTTTGCGTCGCTGGACGCTGCGCAACAGCGCGCCAAGGCGAAGCCGATGGAGCCCGGGCACGCGCCGTTTGAAGGTGCATGGAAGGGAATGACCGGCACGTGGAACGATGACCCAGTGGAAACTGGCGTCTCTGCCCGCGTACTCAAAGGACTTGCCGCGCAACTTGCCGTGATTCCAGAAGGATTTACAGCGCACAAGACCGTTGCCAAGGGCGTGCAGTCACGTGCGTCTGTTGATGTTGGTGGTGTGGAGTGGGCGCTGGCCGAGTTGCTGGCCTACGGCTCGTTGGTAGAGGAAGGCGACACCATTCGCATCACGGGTCAAGACGTCAAGCGTGGCACGTTCAGTCACCGACATGCGGCGATCTTTGATCAAGAGACCGGCGAAGAGTGGATGGCACTGAAGCACCTCAAGGGAGCCAAGGGTCGCTTTGAAATGTTCAATTCCCCGCTCACCGAGTGCGCGTGCGTTGGATTCGAGTACGGGTATTCCCTGGTCGATCCGCATGCGTTGGTGATTTGGGAAGCGCAGTTTGGCGACTTTGCCAACGGTGCGCAGGTGATCTTTGACCAATTCGTAGTTGCTGCGGAGTCCAAGTGGTTCCGCTCGTCCGGATTGACGATGTTCTTGCCACACGGCTATGAAGGTCAGGGGCCGGAACATTCCAGCGGTCGCATGGAGCGATTCCTGCAACAGTCCACCGACGAGAACATTCAAGTGGTGTACCCATCCACCACTGCACAGATGTTCCACGTGTTACGACGGCAGATGAAGCGCAGTTTCCGCAAGCCGCTGGTGGTGATGACTCCCAAGAGCATGTTGCGACTGCCGACTGCGCAGAGCCCGATGGCTGAGTTCACGCATGGGCAGTTCCAGACTGTGATTGGCGATCCCACCAAGCCGGATCCGACGCGCGTGAAGAAGCTGGTGTTCTGCACTGGCAAATTGTTCTACGAGCTCGATGCGCAGCGGACTGAAAGTGGTAACACCGCGGTGGCGATTGTGCGCATTGAGCAGTTGACTCCGTTCCCTGCTGAGGAGATTCGTGCGCAAGCGGCGAAGTACCGCGGCGCGGAAATTGTGTGGGCGCAAGAAGAGCCGGAGAACTGCGGTGCATGGCAGTCAATGCTCGGCAAGTTCTTGACTCACCTTGGCAGCACCCCTTCGTATGTTGGGCGACCGGCGCAATCGAGCTCGGCGGTTGGCAGCACGAAGCGCCATGCCAAGGAACAGGCAAAGATTGTGGCTGCCGCAGTGGGTGCGCCCGCGGGCGGTACGGTTGGAAACAAGGACAGCGCGGGCAAATCGTCCGCCGCGACGCAGAATCCCTCATCAGGTAAAGGCCGGAACGCGCGCTAATCAGTTCGTTTCGGAAGAATGACACCGCGCGTAACGCGCATGGAGAATGACATGTTGGACATCATGGTTCCGAGCCCTGGCGAATCGATTACTGAAGTCACGCTCGGTCAATGGCATAAGCATGACGGCGATTGGGTGGAGACCGATGAGGTCTTGGTCGACATTGAAAGCGACAAGGCCACCCTGGAAGTGCGCGCACCCGCGGCGGGTGTACTGCGCGTCAAGGTGCAGTCCGGTGCCGAGCAGAAGGTGGGTGCGCCAATCGGCGCGATCGACACTGCGGCGGCAAAGCCGGCGGGGGGTCAGTCAGGCGCGGGCAATGCGGCAAGCGTGAGCATTGCAGCAAGCGCGGGCAGCCAGGCACCGGCTGCGGCGGTTGCGGCAACAGTGACGGCTACGGTCGTCGCAGAGCCAGTGGATGGCAAGAAGGCCTCGTCACTTGCCAAGAAGGTGGCTGCCGACAAGGGCGTCGACCTTGCGAAAGTCACTGGCAGTGGAACGTCCGGGCGAATCGTGATGGCCGATGTGGAACGCGCCGCGACGGCCGTTGCGACGATTGCCAATCCCGTGAAGCCAGTGCCGGCGGCCGCGATGCCGATGGCCGTTGCCGGCGCACGCGGCGTTCGACGCGAGAAGATGCCAAAGATCAGGCAGCGAATCGCGGAACGCCTGGTTCAGGCACAGCACACCGCTGCGATGCTCACCACGTTCAATGAGTGCGACATGACCGAGGTCATGCGTCTGCGCTCGGAACACAAGGAAAGCTTTGAGAAGCACCACGGCGTGAGCCTCGGCTTCATGAGCTTCTTTGTGAAAGCATGTTGCAGTGCGCTGAAGCGCTTCCCGAAGGTCAACGCGTACATCGCGCTTGATGAGGTTGAGTACCACGACTACGCAGATGTTTCGATTGCTGTGGGTACCGATCGCGGCTTGGTGGTGCCGGTGCTGCGAAATGCGGAGCTCTTGAGCTTTGCGGAGATTGAACTAGCGATCCGCGGATTTGCGGCGAAGGCGCGCGAGGGCAAGCTCACCGTTGACGAGATGACCGGTGGCACATTCACCATCACCAACGGTGGCATCTACGGCAGCTTGATGTCGACGCCGATCTTGAATGCGCCGCAGAGCGCCATTCTGGGTATGCACACCATCAAGAAGCGACCGGTGGAAGACCCGCGCAACCCAGGGCAGATCGCCCTGCGACCGATGATGTACTTGGCACTCAGTTACGACCATCGCATCATTGACGGCGCAGATGCGGTGAGTTTCCTGGTGCACATCAAGGACTGCATCGAGAAGCCTGAACGTTTGCTACTGGACTAAGCCCAGCCGCATCCATTCTTAGATGAATTGGAACGGGATTTACAAGCGCTTCAGTAGATCGGCGACCGCGGTTTCCAGTTGGGTATCGCGGGACGCACTTTCATCTTCTGCAGTCTGTGGCACCACCATGTCCGGCATGGCGCCATGCTGCTCCATGTCGGTTCCATCGGGGAGGTACCAGCCACGGAATGGCGTACGAACGGTCGTGCCATCAATGAGCGAGGTGCTGCCAGTGGAGATGACGCCTCCGTAGGTCTGCGTGCCCACCAAGGTGCCGCGCTTCAATGTCTTGAAGGCGTGCGCGGTGATCTCCGCGTTCGAGAAACTCTTCTCATTGCACAACATGTTGATCGGAAGCGAGTAGCGCTGGATGAACAACCGATCCACGGGGTAGTGACCCTTCTTGGCCGGATCCGCGCCGCGCGGCACGGTGTACGCGTGCGGCTGCACCATGATGGAACTGAGCAGTCGATCAGCCGTTGACCCGCCGCCGTTGTTGCGCACGTCAATGATCAAGCCGTCCTTGCCGTCCGCCTGTGCGTACAGGTCACGCTCGTAGACATCAAGCGAAGCCTGGTCCATGGCCGCAATGTGCAGATAGCCAATGCGGCCGTTGGAGAGCCGCGTCACCGTCTCGCGGGCACGACGCAGCGTGTCTTGATAAGTGAGTTCACGAATCTCCCCGTTTGAACCTGGAACCACGATGGCATCCAGTTCCATACGCGGCTCGCCGGCGGCTGGTGCGCGCATCACCCGAACCACGGTCTCCTTGCCGGCGGTGCCGCGGAACACGTCTTCGATGGACACGCCGGGCTTCACCACTTCGCCGTTCACAGCAACAATGACGTCGCCAACTGCAAGTGGCGTCTGTCCCTTGGTGGCAGGACCATCGCGCAGCAACTCCTCCACGCGGAATCCACCCTCAGCAAAGAGAGTGCGCGCGCCAATGCGACCGACCGGCAAGCGCCCTGCCCCTTCCGAGCCAGGGCTGCGAACGCCCAGGTGACTGGCATTCAACTCACCAAGGAATCGATTTGCAACGTAGTCAAACTCTTCATCGGTGCGGGCATTGTTGGCAAGGTCGGACCACTTTGCAGTCAGCTTGGGCCAATCACATCCGTTCATGGTGGGGCTGTAGAAGACGCTCCCCATGGTGCGGGCCATCTCCAGGAACTTCTGGTTGCTCTGCGCGGCCAAATCAAGTTCCACCGTGTCGCTCAGATCAATGGCCTTGGCGTCACCGGCCGGGAGATTCACCACACTGGCGCCGCCCTTGCCGACCACCACCAACTTGTCGCCCGCCAAGGAGATCTGCTGCATGCTGCCAGCAGCGCCGAGCTTCTTGGTTTCGCCACCAGACCATGCCACGCTATTCAATCCCGCGGCTTCGCCCGTGCCGCCCATGAAGAACACGCGATCGCCAGCAGGGGAAATCTCAAGATCGAGTTCGTTTCCGGGCATGGTGGTGAGCCGCCGCAGACGCATGTAGGCGTCATCAAGATCGAGCGGCTTGGGCGGATCCTTCTTGTCATTCTTGGTGTCATCCTTCTTGGCATCATCCTTGTTGGAGTCATCCTTCTTGGAGGCATCGCCCTTGGATTCGTCCTTCTTGGCTTCATCCTTCTTGGAATCATCCTTCTTGGAATCATCCTTTTTGGATTCCGGCTTCTTGGGACTGCGCTCGGCTGCCTTCTTCTTGGCGGCCTCGGCTGCGTCCTTGAAGTACTGATCCTGCTCGAAGCGCTGCATGCCCTCAAGGTCCTTGTCGAGGAAGACCATGTACACGTCGCCATCATTTTCTACGCGCGTGGATGCAAAGGCGAGCACCTTGCTATCGGAACTCCAGCGCGGATTGACGTCCATGTCGGGGTGGCGCGAGATATTCACCGCCGGCACACTCCCGTCGGCGGGCTGGATCCAAATGTCGCTGTTGAAATTGTCATCATCTTGGCGAATGGCCAACATGCGGCTGTCGGGGCTCCAACGCCAGTCGATGGACTGATCAAACCCGGTACGCAATTCCTTCTCTTCGCCAGTGGCGACATCACGAATCACCAAGGTATTGAGTTCGCGCCGGTATGCCACCTTCTTGCCGTCGGGTGATGGACTTGGCCCACGCTCGCTCAGCGCCGGAAGCGCAATGAACGGCTTCACCTCTATCTTCACCGCATCAGCCCAACGAGCGCCTTCGTCCTTCTTGTCGTCCTTCTTGTCTGCTTTCTTGTCGTCCTTCTTGTCATCCTTCGCTGGCTCGGTGACGGGCGCTGCGGCTACTGGTGCAGGTGCTGCCGGATCAACGACCGCAGGTACAGCAGCTGGGGCAGCGACGGGTTCAGCGACTGGCGCAATGGCGGGGGCTGCGGCGGGGGCAGCGGCGGGAGCAACGGCGGGTTCAGCCTTCGGTTCTTCCTTCTTCGGATTGACCTTGTCCTTGAACGCACTGCGAACTTCGCCGCGCGTTTGTGTAACGGTTGCCTCGTAGATCGAGTCGTTACCGTCGGAGTCACTGGAGAACAGAAGCTTGGTGCCGTCGGGCATCCACGCGATGTCGCGTTCGCGCGCGGGGGTGCGGGTCACGCGGACAAACGGGGTACGTTCCTCAACACCCTTTACGTAGACGTCGCCGTATGCCACCATAGCCATGGTCTTGCCGTCCGGCGAAAGCTGCGCCTCAGTCACATCACGCCCAACACTGCGCGGACGAATGCGATCAGACTCATCTTCGGCTGCCTGTATGGCAATCTTGATCGGCTGCGCGCCCGGCGTTACCAGGTCAAGGCGCCACAGCGAATCCCAGTTAGAAAAGATGGCAACGCGGCCGTCAGTGGATACTGCAAGTTCGCGCACGTCATCATCAAACGAGGTGAGTTGCGTGCCCGGATCAGTGGCGGGTGCCGCGAACTTCTTACGCCAGATATTGATGCTTTTGCCGTTACCGCGGTCGCTGAGATAGATGATGTCCTCGCCCGCTGGGAATGCCCAACCGTCATTGCCCTTCCAATCAGTGAGCTGCGCGAAGCGCCCGGTGGCACGATCGAAAGTCCATACATCACGTTGATCAGGACCTTGATAGCCGCGCCGGAACCAGGCGCTACTACCACGCTCAAAGAGCACTGTTGCACCGTTGCGTGTTGCAAGGGGATGGGAACCAAATGCATCGCAGGCGCGCTCCACCGACCCACCAGCAAGTGGCACCATGTATGGGCGCGCTGCTCGGTAGAGATCACTTTCACGCATGCTTTCGAAGTACGCCACTGGTCGACCGGTGCCATCGACACCAGTGCCACTGAGAATCGCCGCCGAATCACCGAAGGTGAG
>JBILYM010000281.1:0-3294 GCA_044377725.1 Phycisphaerales bacterium | reverse complement strand
GATTGAATCTTGGTGGGGTGCTTGAACCCGGCTGCATCGACGCCCTTGAGGACGGACGCGGGAAGGCCGAGGTCTGCAAATGTCTTGGTCGTGTCGAACGTCTCGCTGCTAACCATCCGTTGGTGCGTTTCTTTTCTATCGAAGTGCGTGCCGAGCCGGGTCTCGGGGAATTGATGACCGGGGTTTTTATGGTACTTTGCCCGGTAAGCCGATCGTAACAGGCGGAAGGCATGGATGCCGCCGCATGAGTGATAACAGTCTCATCTCCGTTGATTTTGACGCCGTTGACCACAACATGCGAGTGGTCAGGGGTGCTGTTGGCCCTGGAGTTGCCATCAATGCGGTGGTAAAGGCTGACGCGTATGGGCTCGGAGCCGCTCGGATCGCGCGCCGCTTGGTGCAGGGGGGCGCGTCCATGCTGACGGTGTACAGCCCGGCGCAGGCGGAAGCCTTGGAAGGCATGCCGTGCCCGGTACTGATCTTGCAGCCAGTGTCGCGGATCGAACGCGGCAGCGCGATTCACTCGATGCTGGTCGCGGGTCGGCTGCATCTGGTGGCCCATGACATTCATCACGTTGCGGAACTGATTGTGCTTGCACACGAACACGGTGTGCGATTGCCCATTCATCTTGAAGTGGACACCGGCCTCGCGCGCGGTGGTTGCACTCCGGACGATGCCGCTCGCATCTTGCAGGCGGTTGCTGCCAATCCATCGTTGACACTTGCTGGCGTCATGACGCATTTCTCTCATGCAAAGACCAGCGCAGATCGATGCGCGGCACAGATGCGTACCTTTGACCTCTTTGTGGATGCTCATCGCGCGTTGATTCCTCCGGAGTGCGTCTTGCATGCTGCAAGCACCTACGCGTCATTGCGTGGAAGTGCCGTTCATGCTGGCATGGTGCGCGTGGGAATTGCGTGGACTGGGTACGCAGCCGATGGTCCGGATGATGGTGAATCCATTGCCGGATACAGCGAGTTTCAGGCTGCAATTCGCTGGACGAGCTCGTTGATTCACGTGCGCCGCATTGCGCGCGGCAACAGCGTTGGATATGGTTGGTCTTGGACTGCGCGTCGCGATTCCACCATTGGTCTTGTACCAGTTGGTTACGCCGACGGCTATCCGACGCTGTGTGCAGATGCGCCGCAATTGCTGCGCGAGCAAGCGGAACCTTCCCGATGGGTGCGCATTTCCGTGGGCGACTGGAGCGCGGAAGCGCCGGTCATTGGCGCGGTCAATATGGATCAGATTTGCGTTGACCTCACCGGACTGGAGCAGATGCTGTCTTCGCAGCCCAACGGTGGCCTTGGCGCGGAAGTGGAACTGTATGGCACCGATCGCACGGCGCGTAATTACTTGCCGACCATCGCGCGCCGATTGGGAATGCGCTCTTATGAATTGTTGTGCCGCCTGAACCCGCGCATCCCGCGTGTGGCGGTTGAAGCCGCTGCTCCGCTTGGACGTGTTGAGCAGGGGGCATTCCGACTGGCTGTGCGCGCTGCACCGGATATGCCGTGAGTACGTCGCCGCCAATCACTATCGGCGTGGTGCGTTACATCAACACGTTGCCGCTCATCGATGGGCTCAGCGGTTTGGCGGGATGCACGCTGGTGCCCGATGTTCCTGCGCGCCTGATTGATCGGCTGGTGAGTGGTGCGGTGGACATTGCACTGTGCTCAGTGATTGACGTGCTGCGAAGCCCGGTGCCGGTGCGCATCGTTCCCGTGGGCATGCTGGGGTGCTGCGGTCCAACGCTGACGGTTCGGTTGTACGCGCGGCGACCGTGGGCAGAGGTGCGCACCGTGGCGGCGGATACGGACAGTCACACCTCGCGTGCGCTGGCCGAATTGGTTTTGCGGCAGCGGTTTGGAGCGGATCCCACGATGGTTGACTTTGATCACGCCTCGGGTGCGCGTGACCCAGGTACTGACGCCATGCTCTTGATTGGTGACAAGGTCATCAATGATGCTCCCACGAACGCAATGTGGCCGCAACAACTTGACCTCGGCGAGGAGTGGCATGCATGGACCGGGCTGCCGTTTGTCTTTGCCACCTGGTTGGTGCGTGCCGATGCGGATGAAGCCGCGTGTGCCCGAGTGCGCACCGCGGCGCGTGTGTTGGACCACCAACGCCGTCACAATGCAGAGCGGATTGATGGGATCATTCGACGTGAAGCGGCAGCGCATGGCTGGCCTGAGGAGTTAGCGCGCCATTACCTTGTTGATCTTCTGCGCTTTGACTTGGACGAAGCGGCGCGTGCTGGTTTGGCGCGCTTTTTCCAGGAATGCCGCGCGGCGGGAATTGCTCCTGCTGCAAGCGATCGTGCTGAATGTGCTGATTTCACCTGGTAATGAAGGCGCCCACGCACTATGCCCACCGCTGCGCGATTTCGCACTGAATGCGTAGCAGCGCTCTGGGACGGTACGCGCTTTGCGGATGTTCGGGCGCGAGGGCGCATGCTTGCGGACGCGGAAGCATTTGTCGCCGACATCACTGCGGATGGTGAGTATCCACATGAGCTAGTGGTTGACCGTGTGACGCGCTATCGACCGGAAGGGGTGCGCGTTGGATCGGTGGTTTCCGGGCGCGCGTTGCTCCATGACATGACGGCGTTCATACTTCGGCTGAGTCGCCGCGATCCGCTGCCGGCATCGTTGCGGGGCGGGGCATTACCGGCAGCTGATGTTGCGCACGCGTTGAGCGTATCGGCGCGGACCTTGGCAAGATTTCGATCGGACGGATTGGTGATGCATCATGTGCGTGATGCTGGCGGTCGAGTGCGTGTGGCGTGCTTTCCTGATGCGTTGCAGGCATTTCGTGAGCGTGCTGCAGCCCGCGTAGATCGCGCGGGGCGAACGGTACGGATGGATGCTGATGCGCGCGCGGAGTTGCGTTCCCGTGCGGTGGAATTGTGTGCGGCGGGTGGGCGAACTTCTTTGCATTCCATCGCTACGCGCCTCGCTCCAGTGTTTGGATGCAGTGTGCGTGCGGCGCGGGGAGTATTGGAAGTGGACGCAGTGGTGGTGGCCGCGGTGCGCGCGGCGCAGCGCGTGGGCGAGCCAGCGGCGCAGGGCGTAGACGACCCGGTGGCGCAGCGCGGTGTGCGTGGGACGCAGGGCGGCGGCGCGCGTGCCCCGGGCTCCGCAGCGTTCCGTGCGCCGCGTGGTGGCAGCGAAGTCGTTCGCACCCCTCGCTGGATTCGGCAGTTTGCGGCGCGGTCGGTTGGGTTTGGATGTCCGCCCGCAGCGCTGGCGCAGCGGCTTGAAATGGCTGAATCCACAGCGGCGCGGGCG
>JBILYM010000280.1:0-3301 GCA_044377725.1 Phycisphaerales bacterium | reverse complement strand
CGTGGCCTCGTCAAGTTTGAAGTTGAACTGATGCGATCGCGCGCGGACGACCTCGCCGACGCGAACGGCGCGCTCCTCTTCGTCAACTATTTCGGCGACCAACGATTCGGTTCAGCGCGGCACGGCAAGGGATTTGCTGCTCGTCCACTCATCGCTGGCAATCCGCTCGGTGCATTGCGCCTGGCAATCGGAACCCCCGCGCGCAAAGATTCCGGCATGCAACGTGCATTCACGCGCCTCTGCGCCGCACACTGGGGCAATTGGAAGCGCCTGGCCGCAGAACTGCCCGAGTGCCCGGATCGCCGACCCTTCGAACGTCTTGCCACTGGCTCCGAACCCGACGCCGCGTTCATGGCGCTGCGCCCGTTCTTGCGCGGCATGTGCATTGAGGCGTACCAAAGCTTCCTATGGAACGAAGGCGCCCGCCGAATGGTGCGCGCCTTGCCCGCGCAGGAGTGGCGCACCATCGAGGCGGCCGATGATTTCGGTCCGCTGCTCTTCCCGCGTCCCGCGGAGTTCCCCGCCGACTGGCTGAACTGCGAGGCTCCCATGCTGAGCCCTGAAACTGAATTCGCTGCGCCGTGGGGCGATGCGTGGCAAGAGGCAATCACCGCTGAGGGCCTGACCTCCGCCGCGCTGGTGGTTCCGGGGATCGCCGCCCTCCGCTTCGGTCACGCGCTCCGACCACTCCTTGCACGCGCTGCCGGTCTCATAGTGGAGCCAGATGTCGACGACTCCACCGAGCGCGGTTCCCGGGCAGTGTCTGTTCGCTTCTCGCTGCCACGCGGGGCGTATGCAACGGTGGTGCTACGGGCGCTCGGTCAGTAGGTCGGGGCACCAACGCCGGCGCCGAATCAGAACCCAGATAGCACTCGAGTCGCCCACCCAGTGAGCGATCGGCCTCAAGACCGATAATCTAAATCGCGCATAAACTCTCAGAGTTTCTTTAGGGAAGATTTGATATGTGCGATCAACAGGTTATGTTTGTCCCCGTGGACCCTGACATCAGTGTGTGAGGGCTTGATACGCCGATCCCGGCATTGATTTGAATCGCGTTGACTGGAATCCCCCCGAGTACCCCCTGAAAGGCCCGACTCATGCTTCGCACTCGCTCACTCACCACAATGATCATGGCGCTGACCGCCACCGCCTCAACGTTCGCTGATGGAACGTGGACGAACATCGCATCGACCGACGGAAACCCTGCTGGCCTCACCAGCATCCCGGGCGTCCCAGCGGATGCGCAGTGGGTTCCCAATCAATTCAACAATCCCGTGATCGGGCCAACGGGCATCGTGACCTTCCGCGGTCAACTTGCCGGCACCGGTCTTCAGACGACTGCTCCCAACAACACGCACATCTTCGTCACCGGCAATACCGGTGGAGCTGGTCTCACGCAGATCGCTCGCGCAGGTAACGCGTTGCCAAGCGGACTCGCCCCTGGCCTGGTGTGCAATACCACCACCGGAACCAACGGTCTTGGATCTTCGCAGTATCAGTGCGCCAATGGCGGCACGCTGATCACTGGCAACTTGAACGGCGCTGGCGTCACCAGCACCACCAGCCCATTCTGGATGTGGCGTGATCCAACTGGCGCCAACAACTACATTCTCTATCGCGGCGGCGACGCATACCCAGGGGGTACCGGCGTGACCATGTCAGTGTCTGCGGGCAGTCCGCAGTACGTCAACAACGATGGCAATGCACTCGTCAGCGCAACGCTGGCCGGCACCGGCGTGGTCACCGCCGCGGGCGTGACGCAGAACAATTCCGCCGTCATGTGGATGGGACCTTCGGGCAAGTCAGTGGTCATCCGCAAAGGTGATGCGGCCCCTGGTTTCACGGACGGAACAGTCTTCCAGCCAGACACCTTTGGATTGCAATGCAATGGCAACGGCTACGTCCTGACCGGCAAACTTGCCGCAGCGAGCGGCATCACCACGTCCAACGACACCGTCTACCTGACGAACGCCTGGGGCAACGGTCTCGAGATCTTCGCTCGGAAGGGAAGTCCGATCCCGGGCTACCCGACTCTGAACTTCCAAAGTCTGACGACGGCCACTACGGCTCCGATCACATTTGCTCAGCACCCGCTGATGAATGATGGATCCATCGTATTCCGCTCAAGCCTCGGTGGGTCTGGCGCGACACTTGCCATCAACGATTCAGCGACCTTCTCCGCGAAGAACGGCGTCTTCACCATGCTGTTGCGCAAGGGAGATGCTGTACCCGGCATCTCTGGTGTGGTGTTCTCCTCGACCGGCGCCAATTCGGTGATGAACAACAACGGTATGTATGCCTATGAAGGCCTCTTGATGAATGCCGATGGCACCAGCATCACCGATTCCACGGTCGGTAGCAGTTTCCTTGGCGTCCGTAAGGCTGACGGTACCGTGGTGGTACTCGCCCGCGCACTCGATGCAATTCCCGGCATCCCTGGAGCCACCTACGCCAGCATTGCCGGCAGTTCATCGGTGTGCATCAGTGATTCCGGCGTCGTGGTGTTCGCCAATTCTTACAACCTCGGCACAAGTAACAATGTCGCGATCTTCGCGTGGGACCCGACCTCGGGCCTCCGAGTCATCGCAAAGAATGGCGACACCAACTTCACGGGCACTGCATGCAACCAGCTCACGCTCATCGGCGGCACCGGTGTGTCGGGCAATGGAATCAACACGGGCCTCAATGCTGCCGGGCAACTGGTCATCAGAGCTGGGGATTCGGTGGCAAGTATCAACACCATCGCCAAGATTGATCTCGGCTCGCTTCCTTGCCCGGCTGACCTGACCGGTGACCGCGTCGTCAACGGCGCAGACCTTGCTGCTCTGCTTGGCGCATGGGGTCCTTGCAGCGGAAGTTGCCCGGCCGACCTGACCGGGGACGGCGTTGTGAATGGTGCCGACTTGGCTGCACTGCTCGGCGCTTGGGGCAACTGCCCGTAAGCGTTCGAACGGACGATTCTTGTGATCTCTCAGTTGGCGCGCGGCCCCAAACTGCGCGCCAACTGTTTTTTACTCAGCCTTTGTAAACTCGACAACCAGTGCATTGCTGTCCGAGAGTTGCAGACGTCCGCTACTCACCGACCAGTGGGTGACCGCCGCGAGCGCATCGGCGTATGTCTGCTCAAGTTGCATCCGATCCGGAGGTCCGGCCATCCGCGTCATGCCCAGCATGCCAAATTTCAAAGTTGACCCATCGATGGTGCACGTTCCAAACCATCGATTGACCCCGGCAAACCCGCTGGCCTTTCCTTCGGCGGTCATCAGGAGCGTTGGTGTGCTGTCCTCGGTGAGTGTCCGTG
>JBILYM010000279.1:0-3309 GCA_044377725.1 Phycisphaerales bacterium | reverse complement strand
ATGCCCAGGGGATGCGTTCGCTGTTCATCGCCGTTGCGGCGATTGGACTTGGCGGCGCTGCTGCAGGATGGTTCCTGACGCACAAGAGCGAAAGTCCGGAGGTGAAATCTGAAACTGCTGCTGCCATCACTGATCCGCTGAACGCCGATGAGGCGACAACGGCAACAACAGCCGACACCAACACCATTGTTGTCAACGCAACCGCCGCCGACATCAACGCAGCCATCGGTGGACCCGCCATCAACAGTGGTGCAAACACCGCGACCACCACTCCCACAGCCCCACTCGGCACCGCCACCGCCACGGCGGTCACCACTGCGCAGTCCGCCGTGACCGGCGCAGCGACCGCCGGTATTGCTGGAACACCTGGTACTCCCGCAACAACGCCAGCAGCAACGCTCGGAAACGCATCACAGCGAATCCAGCAAGCGAACGCGATGATCACTTCGGATCCGATCCGCGCCCGCGTCGAACTCACGCGACTGCTTGATTCAAATGCACTCAGCGCCACCGAGCGCACACAGGCGTACACGGGCATCAACACCCTTGCTACGTCCCTGTTCTTCTCACCCAACATCGTTCCTGGCGACATTTCTAGCCAGAGCTACGTGGTGAAGAAGGGCGATAGTTTCGCGCGGATCACTAGTCGTGAAAAACTTGCGATCGATTGGCGATTCATCCAGCGCATCAACCAGATTGCCAGTGAAAAAGCCCTGCGCGCCGACATGCGCCTGAAACTTGCACACGGACCATTCGATGGCGAAGTGATCAAGGCTGACTACCGCTTCAATGTTTATGCCGGAACCGGCTCGGAGCGCATCATGGTTGCTAGCTTCCCATGCGGCGTCGGCACCAATGACTCCACGCCAGTAGGAACATTCAAAGTGCGTACTGGCTCCAAGCTGATTGATCCAGAGTGGTCAAATCCGCGCACTGGTGAGAAGTTCAAGTCCAACGATCCAAAGAATCCGATCGGCGAACGCTGGATCGGTCTGCAAGGCATAACGCCCGAGACCGTCAAGTTCACGGGCTACGGAATCCACGGCACCGTGGAACCGCAATCGATCGGCAAGCAAATGTCGATGGGCTGCGTCCGCCTTGGTGACGCTGAAGTGCAAGTGGTCTATGAACTCATCGGTGAATCAAGCACCATTGTGATTCGCTAACCGAAGCGCGCATGGATAATCGTGATCCACGCCCGATGAACGCGCCAGCCACACGGCGTACTGCTGAAGAAATGATCTCCGCCCTCGGGTTGGTTCGCCACCCCGAGGGCGGTTTCTTTCGTGAGACCTTCCGTGCGCCTGATGCTCCACGCGGCGCGAGTACGTGCATCCTGTTCCTCCTTTCTGCAGGTGAGCAAAGCCGCTGGCACCGCGTCGACGCCGATGAACACTGGTTGTTCCATGATGGCGATCCGTTACAACTTGAAATCGCTGGCCCAACAGCGCAATCAAGAACATCCATCATCCTTGGCAACGACCTTGCTGCTGGACAACAGCCACAAGCCGTGGTTCCACGTGGTTGGTGGCAAGCAGCTCGCCCGAACGGCGCGTGGACATTAGTGGGATGCGTGGTAGCGCCCGCGTTCGAATTTGCGAAATTTGAAATGGCGCCGCAAGGTTGGGAGCCCGCCTACGTTGCAGGTGGCGGCGCCCCGCAACAATGACAATCCACTTCTGTTGCTAGTGGCCGTGCCACGCGACCAGCTGCGCCCGCTGAATTCCAGCGGCGCCGCGCCCGTCACGCATTAATCATCATCGTCGGTTGCAGCCATCGCGCCGGCATCACCAGCAACCCCCGGTTGTCCAAGCCCGCGCGGGTGTGGACTTGACCAGTTCGTGCGGCGCTGTGCAGCCAGTCGCACCGCAAGGTCAATAGCCGCTTTCATGCTGCCCTCGCTCGCGCGACCCTGCCCAGCAATATCAAACGCGGTGCCGTGGTCGGGGCTGGTGCGCACGATCGGCAATCCAACGGTGACATTGACGGCCTTGTCCCAACCGAGGAGCTTCACGGGAATCAGCCCCTGATCGTGATACATCGCTACCACCAGGTCCCACTCGCCCGCTGCGGCTGCAATGAACACCGTATCACCAGGAAACGGGCCGTTGGCATCAATACCAATGCGCCGCGCAGCTTCAATCGCCGGGCGAATGACGCGACCCTCTTCGTCACCAAACATCCCATTCTCGCCCGCATGCGGATTCAAGCCACACACCGCAATACGCGGCTTGGCAATGCCCAATTGCTGGCAGAATTGATGTCCAAGATCAATCGGGTCGTAGACCTTGCCAATGGTCAACACATTGCGAACATCCATGAGCGGCAAGTGCGCCGTTGCCAGCGCTACTCGCAAGCGCGGTGAACTGAACATCATGGAGTGACGCTTTGACTTGGTGCGAAACGCAAAGAGTTCCGTGTGCCCTGGCCACTTGAATCCGGCGATCGACCAACTCTCCTTGCTGATCGGACCCGTCACTATGGCATCGAGCCGGCGTGGATCGCTCGGCGCGCGCATTGCGTCAGTGATGGCATCTTCAACAAACGCTTTGGAAAGTAGTCCGCCGAATCGCGTCGGCCCGGGGCGGGAAGCATCAAGCAAACCTTCGGATGTGTAATCAAGCACCAATGGCTGCAGCACGGATCCATCCTGAGCGCGTTCACTTGCTGCATCAACGCGAAACCAATCAAGACCAACGCGCGCGCGATCAGCCGCCGCAAGCAGCGTCTCATTACGACCGTAAATCACAAAGTTCGCCATCCGCCGAATCGCTGGGTCAGCCAGTGCTTTGACGATCACCTCAGGACCGATCCCCAGGGGATCTCCCATCGTGATGCCAAGGACCGGGACCGTGGAGCTCATACCGAGATTCTAGGTAAGCGCCGCGGCGGGGCTGCGCCTTACGGGCGCGGCTCAGGGCGCGCACTTGGCAGCGTCAAATTTGACGCCCGGAACTTCCCGAAGGTAAACGGCTGAATCGTCACCGGTGGGTCCGCGCTCACGTAATTGGCGGAGCACCCAATACCGACAACGGGCTGCCAGAAGAACACATCCTTGCTCGGCAGGAACGTATTCATGTATCCCGGAATGGTCAGGGTGTTCCTGCCAAACTGCATGGTGAGCAGGTCGTTGGTGGGGTTGTACGAATACACCAGCTTTCCTGAAAAGTTTTTCGAAGAACGTGGAAGCGCAACTTCATCCGACGTGATTTCTCTCCGGACCGGGTCTCCGCCAAACAGGCTCGTGGTGACTTCAAACGCGGAGTAACCAATGGACGATCCGGCGGGAGTCACCTTCACATACATGCA
>JBILYM010000278.1:0-3314 GCA_044377725.1 Phycisphaerales bacterium | reverse complement strand
CAAGGCGATTGGTGACATCCTCAAACTGCGCTTTGCGAGATTCCGCGCGCTGCGTGATCGTGCGCTTCACCATGCGGCCGATTGATTCGAGGCGCATTCGGAATTCCAGGCGTTCGTCGGCTTGTCGGTCGAGTTCGCCGGTCACCTCTGGGAAGACCTCCCGGCGCAGTTCCGCCTTGCGCGCGGCATGCCATTCGGTCACCATGCGGCGTGCCTCGGTCTGCTGCTCGGCGGTGAGGATCGCGCTGCACTCGTCGATGAGCGTGCCCCGCGCGGCGAACGGCTGCATGTCCGCAAAGAGCTTGCGGATGCGCCCGAATGCCGCTGCACGATCGGCGGGTTCCATCGAGCGCATCGCCTGGAGGTCGGATCCAGCGGCGAGCACTTGGTCATAGTGCGCTGTGACGAAATCGGAGAAGGCCTTGCTGCGGGCTGCGTCGCGTGCCATGACTGCCCAGAGGGACTCATCAGCGAGTTTCAGCCGAAACACGGCGGCGGTCTCCGGTTCCGCGTCGAGCGGTTCGAGCATGCCATCGAAGCCGCGGTCGATGATGGTGGGCTTGACGTCCGCCGGCGACGCCGCGACTGACGGTCCGGCCAAGACTCCCCCGGGGGCGGGTGCCGTCACCGGCGCCACGGGTGATCCCGAGACCCCGGATGGCGGGGCGGTGGCACCGGCCGGAGGGGCTACGGCAATGCCGGCACAGATAGCGATGAATGCAAGGCTAGACATGGAGAGGCGAACGATCGCTGAGGTTTGGGTATTGCGTGGCGCGGCAGAATTCCAACCCGCATCGTCAATACCGAGTCCAAGTCAGACCTTCGCAAGCGCCTGTTCAAGGTCCTTCAGCAAGTCGTCCGTATGCTCAATTCCGACGCTCAGGCGGACCAGGGAATCACTGATTCCAAGTTGCACGCGCTGCTCCGGGGGCACGCTCGCGTGGGTCATGATGGCGGGATGTTCAATGAGACTTTCCACTCCGCCAAGACTTTCGGCGAGGGCAAAGATGTGCACGTTCTCCAAGAATCGACGGCTTTCTGCAATGCCACCCTTGAGGAAGATGGTGATCATTCCACCGCCTGCGGGCGCGCCGTCCAAGCGCATCTGTCGCGCCGCAAGAGCGTGCTGAGGATGGCTCGCGAGACCGGGATAGACAACGCGTTCAACTTTCGGGTGCGCCTCAAGCCACGCAGCGATACGTGCCGCACTGGTGCAGTGCTGACGCATGCGAACCGCCAGCGTCTTGATACCGCGCAACGTGAGGTACGCATCGAACGGCCCCATGACGCTGCCGATGGCATTCTGCATAAATCGCAACTTCTCGGCAAGCGCCTTGTCACCAACAACCAGCGCGCCACCAACCGTATCACTGTGGCCGCCAAGGTACTTGGTGGTGGAATGCATCACCATATCAATGCCCAGTTCAAGTGGTCGCTGCAACAGCGGAGTTGCAAACGTGTTATCGCAAACCGTGATTGCTCCGCAGGCCTTGCCAATCTTCGCAACGGCTGCCAAGTCCACCAGTTTCAAAGTGGGGTTCGTTGGTGTTTCCACCCAAATCATCTTGGGCTTATTGGCTTTCACTGCTGCCTCAAGTTTGACAATGTCAGTCATATCAACAAACTCAACCTTCAAGCCCTGACTTCGCTTACGCACCTTGTTTAACAGGCGATTTGTGCCGCCGTAGACATCATCCATGCACACGATGGCGTCACCGCAGTCAAGCAATTCCAGCGCAGTACTGATAGCGGCCAGGCCACTTGCAAAGCAGAAGCCGCCGTTGGTGCGGTCTTCCTCTTCAGTGAGCTTGGAACCTTCAATATTGGCAATCAGTCGCTCGGCTGCAAAGCGCGTGGCGTTGTGGCTGCGACTGTATTCGTACCCCTTGTGAACACCGGGGCTTTCCTGAATGAAGGTGCTGCTGGTGAAGATCGGGGGCATCACTGCGCCAGTTCCGGGCTCGGGTGACTGGCCGCCATGAATGACGCGTGAATCAAGATGAAGGTTGCCGTGTGCCATGGTGTTTCTAATTCCAGAGTAGCTAGTTGTTCAGAGAAGTTGCTTGCGCAAGTAATTGATCAGATCGATCTTGGTAATGATTCCGTAGAACGCTGAGTCGTCAGCAACAATCGCTACACGGTCGGCGCGGAAGATCGGAATCAGGTCACTGACCTTAGAGGATGGACGCAAAGTTTCCAGACGGCGCGTCATGTATTCGGAAACGGGCTTGGTGCCGGCACCCTTCGGGTCTTCAAGGAGCGCCATCAAGACATCACTCTCATCAATGATTCCTGCAACGCGTCCGCCTTCGTCAATCACCACCATCTGACTGACGTTGTAGAGACGCATGCGCTTGATGGCCTGTTGCATGGGAATGGCAGGCGTGAGCGTGTAGTCCTCGCGGTCAAGGTGGCGGCGCGCGATCATGTCGCGCAGATCGCCGGTCTTGGGGCGATCGATGAAGCCGTTGTCGGTCATCCAGAAGTCATTGAACATCTTGCTCAGGTACTTGGCGCCCGAGTCGCAGATGAAAGTGACTACATTCTTAGGCTCTTTTTGCTCGCGGCAGTACCGCAGCGCCGCGCACAGCAGGGTGCCAACGCTTGATCCTGCCAAGATGCCTTCCTTGCGCAACAGTTCGCGCGCAGTGTGGAACGCATCGCCGTCCGAGACAGCAAACGCCTTGGTGACGAGTTTCAAATCGCAGATCGACGGCACGAAATCCTCGCCGATTCCTTCCACTAGCCAGCTACCAGGCTCCACGTGCTTGCCCTCATTCACAAGCGGGGTCAAAATTGAACCAACCGGGTCCGCCAGGATCATCTGTATGTTGGGGTTCTTGTTGCGCAGGTAATGACCAACGCCGCTGAGCGTTCCGCCCGAACCGACACCAACGACCACTGCATCAACCTTGCCATCCAGCTGCTCCCAGATCTCCGGGCCGGTGGAGTGCAGATGTGCGGCAGCGTTGGCATCGTTCGAAAATTGGTTGATATAGAAGGCGCCTGGCCGGGATGCTGCTAACCGTGCCGCAACGTCTTGGTAGTACTCCGGGTGACCCTTTGCCACATCACTTCGGGTCATCACCACTTCCGCACCCATGGCGCGCAGGTGGCTGATCTTCTCGTCGCTCATCTTGTCCGGCACCACCACGCTGAGGGTGTAACCCTTCTGGGCGGCAACCAATGCAAGTGCCAGCCCGGTGTTGCCGGCGGTCGCTTCCACAATGTGTCCGCCGGGCTTCAGGCGCCCGTCCTTCTCGGCGGCCTCAATCATGGACACGGCAATGCGGTCCTTGATCGAATTGCCCGGG
>JBILYM010000277.1:0-3324 GCA_044377725.1 Phycisphaerales bacterium | reverse complement strand
AGTGCCCCGCCTTTGGGGTGCGTCAAGAAACAGTGCTCAGAATTTGTTAGCGGCGCGTGTGGGCTGCCGGCGCCATAGTCGAATAACTATGCGCATACAGCTAAAAACCCCTTAGCAATTGGGGTTTTGCCGTGCTAGCGAATGTGCAATCACGACCGCCCGTTTGGGCTAGGCGTGGCTGTGGACCACTGCCGTCAGGCTGCTCAACATCATCGAGCCCAGGTCGGCGGGACTTTCTGCCACATTCAGCCCGCAGGCGCGCAAGGCATCCATCTTCGCCTGCGCGGTGTCATCCGCACCGCCGATGATGGCACCCGCGTGACCCATACGGCGCCCCGCAGGAGCAGTGCGCCCCGCAATGAACGCCACCACTGGTTTGTGCTGCATGTTGGCCCGAATCCATCGGCCGGCGTCCACCTCGTCGGTGCCGCCGATCTCGCCGATCATGATGACGCCATCGGTGTCTTGGTCGGCGGCGAACATTTCCAGAATGTCGATGAAGTTCAGACCCTTGACCGGGTCGCCACCGATGCCCACGCAGGTGGACTGACCGATGCCGCGTTCACTGGTCTGCCAGACCGCCTCATAGGTCAGCGTTCCGGAGCGACTGACAATGCCAACGGCCTTGCGGGTAGCAGCGTCGAGCCGGTGCGTGTGAATGTAGCCCGGCATGATGCCGATCTTGCAGCCACCTTCGTATCGACCGGGGGTACCGGTCTTGCGGCCGGGAGTGATGACGCCCGGGCAGTTTGGACCGACGAGAACCGATTCGGGGTATCCAGCAAGACGCGCGCGCACGCGGATCATGTCTTGCACCGGAATGCCTTCGGTGATGGCCACAATGGTCTTCACCCCAGCATCGGCGGCTTCAAGAATGGCGTCGGCGGCAAATGGCGGCGGCACAAAGATCATGGTGGCGGAAGCACCGGTGGACCGAACAGCCTGCGCAACGGTGTCGAAGATGGGCAGCCCGTTGGCATCCTTCTGACCGCCCTTACCGGGGGTAGTTCCTCCAACCATGCGCGTGCCGTATTCAAAGCAGCCCTTGGTGTGGAAGGCGCCCGAGGTGCCAGTGATTCCCTGGCAGATGACCGAAGTGTTACCGTCAATGAGGATTGCCATAGGTGCTTCAGGGGGCTCTGGATGCGAGGCGCCAACGGTCGGCGCGGGCGGGCGAGGATAGCCGAACCCGATACGATCGTGGACGATGAGCACTGCGCCGCAGCACGAAATTCATGAGGCGATCACGGCATCGATCGCTGCGCACCCTGCCACCGCGCGGATTGGCAAAGTGTTGGCGATTAACCGTGAATCGGCGGGGCAGCTCTTGGGCGCTATGCGTGAAATTGCCTTCCCGGGGTTTCACCTCATGGACACCGAAGGCGGCAGGACCCGCGACGCACGGACTGCGAGCGAACCCGGTGCGATTGAAGCGTTCGTTGCCGAGCGCGTACCGGCGTTACGGATTGCCCTTGCACAGTGCATTGCTGCAGCGCGGCGTGCGGTGGAAGCCGCGCCGGGTAACCAGTCTGAGCAGGATGACGCCGTTGATGGCATCTGCCGCGCGGTTCTGGCGCAGATCCCCACGATCCGTGCTGCGCTTGCAGCCGATGTGGAAGCGGCGTACCGCGGCGATCCCGCGGCGCGAAGTATTGCCGAAGTGATTCTGTGCTACCCAGGAATCACTGCCTTGACGGCACATCGGTTTGCGCATGAATTGTGGATTCGAGAAGTTCCAATTCTGCCGCGCATGCTTGCGGAGATTGCACACTCTGCAACGGGCATTGATATTCACCCCGGCGCGCAGATTGGCCGCGGCGTGTTCATTGACCACGGAACTGGCGTGGTGATTGGCGAGACCTGCACCATTGGTGAAGGTTGTCGGATTTACCAAGGTGTCACCCTGGGTGCTAAGAAATTTGAGCGCGACGCCGACGGTTCACTGCGCAAGGGAACCAAACGACATCCAACACTCGGAGCGCGTGTCACGGTGTACGCAGGCGCCACCATTCTTGGCGGCGACACGGTGATTGGCGATGGATCAGTGGTTGCTGGCGGCGTGTTTGTCATGCAAAGCGTGCCGCCCGGGCATTTGGTTGCAAACCAGAAAGCGCAAGTGCGCGTGCTTCCGCACGGAGAGGATCCAGCATGAATGAGCAAGGCCACCGATTTGGACTGCGCGGTTTGTCGGCGCTGGCACTGGCGCTTTCGTTCGTGGCGCTCTTAGTTGCTGTGCCCGCAGCCATGCCGGTGAGTCTGGCGCGCGACGCCACGCCGGGGATCGATCCGGCAACGTTGTACGCGCATGTGCATGTGATGGGCGCGAGCGCTAGCGCGGGTTTCGGGGTTCGTGCCCCGCTGCCGCGCACGCATCCGGCACGGCTTGAGCCGATGACGGTGGCGCGCCTTGCTTCCATGGCACGGGTGAGCGCGGGCGAGGTCACTGGCGATGCCTCTGGCCTCTTCTTTACCAATCCAGGCGTGATGGGTGGCGCGCAGGTGGATGCAACACTCACACAAGAGCCGCGCGTCACCATGGTCTTTGCTGATGACTTTCTATTTTGGTTTGTGTACGGAGCGCTCAGTGCGGACCGAACTCCCATCAAGGAGGAATCGCAACGCTTGCAACTTCTTGAGAATGGACTGGCGCAGCTCAACCGCATTGTGGACGCGGGTGTGCCGCTTGTAGTTGGTGATGTCCCGGATATGTCGCTTGCGGTGGGCAAGATGCTTTCCAAAGCGCAGATGCCAAAGCTGGAAACCATTGCGCTTGCCAATGAGCGAATTCGTGCGTGGGCCAAGGACAAGCCACGCGTGGCGGTACTGCCACTGGCAAAGTTGGTTGACGACCTGCGCTCCGGCAAACCCTTCGAAGCTGGGCGCCGCAGTTGGAGCGAAGAGGTTGATGGCGCACTCATTCAGCGCGATCAGTTGCATCCAACATTTAATGGGACGATTGCACTGATTGCGTGCACTGAGCAGGCGGCAAACGAGCGATTCCTGGGTGTACGGCAACCAAATGCACCGGGCGCTCCGGTGGCGTTCGAACATGACCCAGCAAAAGTTGCTGAGCGGGTACGCACCTCGGTGAGCGAAGTAACGGAGACTGGCGCGCGTTAGCTGGAGCCGTTAGCTGGGGCCCGTTAGCTGGGGCCCTGCAGTTGCGAAAGTTTGCGGCGCGCTTCAATATCAGGGGTCTTGGAAATCAAATCATTCAGCCATGTGTCGGCTGCCACGCGTCCTTCAACGGCGCGGATTGATGGCAGCAATGCTTGTGCATCCATGTCAAGGCGCGGAGCACGCATTGCCTCTTTCAGTGTTGCA
>JBILYM010000276.1:0-3338 GCA_044377725.1 Phycisphaerales bacterium | reverse complement strand
CAATGGCATCAGCAATCGCTCGCATCGTGCGGCACAGGCGCGCATAGTCCACCACGTAGTGGACGGTTCGCCCGGTCTTACTGGACTGCACCACGCCGGCGCGTTCAAGAAGACTGAGGTGCCGCGAGACTACGGAGAGGTCAACTGCGCAGCACTCGCCCACGTCGCTCACCGTGCATGCGCAGCCGCATTTCACCAAGCATCCCAAGAGCCGGGACCGCGTTGGGTCACTGAGCGCCTTGAATAGCTCTGGGTCAAGCAGATCATCAATCGGCCTGCAACATGCGGAAGCCTGCACGGGGGTCATTGTTCGACGTTTGCGTACTTGCACCATAATGCAAATATACTATCTGGTGGCTAACAGGGTTCGGTCAATCGGGGCGAATTTTCACGAAATCAGCGCCGCCCACCAGTTCGGTCGCCGCCCGCACAGTTCTTGCGGCATTTCTGACGGATCTCCACCATAGTGATAGCCTCCTTTCCAGGCGACCATCGGTCGCTACGGACCGCGTTTCACCATTCGCACCAAGTGTGGAAGGAGTTACTCGTGGGCACGAAGTACCGCTACCGCAACGGGGATGTTGTTTCGGGCTGGCTGCTTGTCGACGCTCTGCGTGAGGCCGTTCGTTCAAAGGTCGTCCTCGCGGGTTCGCATATTCAGCAAGCAGGATCAGAGAGCTGGGTATTGGCAAGCACTGTCCCGGGGCTCATCGCTGCAGAGCCGGCGGTAGATGCCGCGGCGTCACATGGAGATGGCAGTGCATCGCGTACGGAACAGCGAGCCGGTCAACGTCCACCGGAAACGATTCATCATCTCTTGCATCGTTCCATTCGAACCAATGTCCAGATCTGCGCGCACGACAGCGGTCATAAAAAACCGTTGACGGGAATGATCGTCGGACTGACTGCCGACGGTTTCATGATTGAGTTCGCAGATCCAGCAGCGATCGCTTACTTTCCACTGACGCGGATTCGTGCGGTGACTATCTCGGCGCGATTTCCAGTCAATGGCTCACCTCGTGGAGGTGAGGGGCTACTCATCGATGTCGATTCATTGCCAGACATCTCTGCGCTAGCAACCAGCGAATAGGCGCAGTGCAGACCGTTCGGCTCACGCAAATGAGGGCAATTCAAAGCCCTTGCGGTACTCGCGCCGCACAATGCTGGCGGTGGCCTCTGGGTTGTTGGTAAAGCTCAGGGTGGCCTTGTCCCAACGCAGTTCCTTGTTCGGGTAGCGCGCAGCCTTGGAGCAGAGCAGGCCCGCCTCCGCCATACGCGCGCCGGCTGCAAACGGCGTCTGCACGAAAGCGTCCGGCTTGCCAATGATGCGGTCGACCCATGAACGCCAGTGATTGCGCGCGGTGATCTCACCTTGTCCCGGAATCTTGGTCCACTTGACGGGCTTGCCATCCTGCCAGACCTGAATCTGGCCCCCAGGTTCCACCAATAGCACGCCACCTTCGCAGACCACCATCGTTCCGGTGTTTGGCCAGTCACCAGCAGGTAGCCCCAGCGCAGCGCGTGACGGAGCCTGACTCTTATCGCAGTAATTCACAACGAAACGCGGTCCCGCGAAGCGATCCCCAGACACGGGGTACGTGAGCGTGGAATGCACATGTTGCGCGTGATAGAAGTCCGATGGAGTGCGCGTCTCGGCCATCACCGCGATCGGCGAAGGAAGGTCATAGGCAAAGTGGATGACATCCAGAAGATGCGTGCACCAATCGCCCAACTGTCCGGTGCCGTAGTCCCATGAAGAGCGCCAACGCAGACTGATCAGGCCTTCGCGACACGGCGCATCAACAGCCGCGCCGAGCCACAGCGGCCAATTGATATTTGCGGGCGGCGTGATCGGCTCCTTCAGTCCGCCGTAATAGAAGTATCCGTCGCCTTGGTCCGGCGGTCCGCCGATCCATACATGCGCCTCAATCGCTTTGCCGAGCAGTCCGCGTCGCAGAATGTCCACTGCATGCTGTCGTCCCTCAGGGCCCATGCGCTGATTGCCAACCTGCGTGATGAGCGACGGGCACGCCTTGGCCGCGCCTTCAATCGCCGCCACTTCAGAGAGTTGCTGCACGAGCGGCTTCTGGCCATAGACATGCTTCCCAGCCTTCAGTGCAGTCATCATGATGAGCGCGTGATTGTGGTCTGGGGTGCAAACCACCACCGCATCAAACTTACCGGCTTGCTTGTCAAACGCTTCACGGAAATCGCTGCATGTGAACGCCTGCGGATGTTGCGCGGACACTTCCTTCAGCGCGTCCGAATCAACGTCACACAGACCAGCAAAGACCACATCCGGATGCTGCGACAATTCATGCCGATCCGCCGGAGCAATGCTGCCGCCCACGCCGATCTGCAAGATATTGAGCTTTGCAAGCTTTCCACCGAACACGCGGCGCGGCGCCACGGACGGAAGCGCGAACGCCCCCTGAGCAATCAGTGAACTCGCGGCGAGTCCGCCGGCAGCCAAGGCGGTGTTGGTCAGCATGGTGCGTCGATCGATCATGGTGTTCCTTGAGTGGAGTGTGCGGTTGCCAGACGTATCACGCGATGCCATCGACAAGCCATCGCTCAAATTCAATTTCGTCGCGGATTTGAATTCCGTCTAAACCCAGAAGCGGATAGCTCGGCTCAATCTGTCGAACCCGATCGACAATGCCTTTGTGAAGCGCAGAAAACCGCCAGCCGCGGCGCTGATAGAAGCGAATGGCGTGCGCGTTGTCGTTGGTGGTGGTCAGATAGATTCGCTTGCAACCCTGCGTGCGCGCGTGTTCCTCTGCGGCGGCCAAGAGCGCGGCACCAACCCCGTGGGCGGGCGAGCGGCTACTCAGCGTGATCACTTCACACTGCCACCCACCTTCCACCATATTCAGCGTCAAGAGCCCAGCGAATACGCCGTCCACCTCGGCCACAAACCCGGGCAGTTGATCAGCGTGATGCAGTCGACCCAAGGACCAGATGCCGTTGGAATGCCAGTGGGTGTGCAGTTCGGCGCGCACTTCAGCTTGGTCGCGTGGTTCGATGGGTCGGATGACCATGGGCATGGTGGGGAGGGTAGCCACAGTGACCGCCGCCACCGGGCATGCAACGAGCCGCAACTTCATCGCCTGCGAAAATTCAGTCCCTAAAAACGGAGTAGGCCTCGATTCCTCGAGGCCACACTCCAGATGCCTGTGTTGGTGAGCTCGGTTTCCCGTCGAGCCCGCCGCAGGCGGTTTTGGGCATCTCTGAGTTTCCCGTTCAGAGGCGCCCGCATTGTCTGCTTGCTGGTCGGTTTCCCGTCGACCATCAAGCGGTTTGTCCTGCAGGTCGGTTTCCCGTCGACCTTCAAGACT
>JBILYM010000054.1:0-9909 GCA_044377725.1 Phycisphaerales bacterium | reverse complement strand
GTTGCCACCGAGACTTTCAACGCGTACAACGGCTTCTATGCCAACGGCCTCACCGGCAATGCCGGCGGGATCCAATGGACAGCCACTGCGCCGGGCGACCTCTATGCAGGTTCGGGCTTCATGTCCACCAACGCTCCCGAAGCGCTCCTCACGTTCAACTTGTCGCCAAGCGTGCAGGGAGTTGGCGGCAACTTCTTCGCGACTGACGCCAGCTTCGCCATCCTCCCAGCCATCATCGGCGTGCAGCTTGCCGACGGTTCGGCCTACGTGGGTTACGCAACAACCGCCGCTGACTTCGTTGGGTTCTACTCAACCGGTGCTGCCATCTCCAGCATCTCCGTCTCGGTGGCAGGCAACTTGCCCGCTGGCACCAACTTCGCCACCGTTGACAACCTCTACTTCGCGGTGCCAGCTCCTGGCGCCATCGCCTTGCTCGGCGTCGCCGGCTTGGTCAGCGGAGCTCGCAAGCGCCGCTAAGAGAACTGCGGAACTCACGGAAACACAACAGGGGCGACCATCACGGTCGCCCTTGTTTATTTTTCAACCGTTCCCTTCTCCTGGTCACATTGGCGCCGTGGAGAGGCCTACACCTGTCATTCATGCGGGACCCGGCACTCCAAAGAAACATGCACGGATCTTTGGCAATTCTGAGACGGTTGCTTGCGCCAGCATCAATCGGTGGCATACTTGCGCAGTTCTCATACCCCTTCTCATTGGGGTATGTGAGATTTCCCGGTTGGTTTGTGCTTGATTTACCACCTGCTTTCCCGTCTGCTTTCTGTTTCCCCTCCTTTCCTTTCGGAGTTTCCTCAATGTCGATTCGAATCGCTTTATCAGCTGCGGCAATGACCGTAGTGATGACCCAGGCTGCCTCTGCTGCCGTGGTCACCTTCACCAACAACACCTTGTGGAGCAGTTTCTCTGTGGCTCAAGGGAAGACGGTTGCCACCGAGACTTTCAACGCGTACAACGGCTTCTATGCCAACGGCCTCACCGGCAATGCTGGCGGGATCCAATGGTCAGCCAGTGCGCCGGGAAACCTCTATGCAGGTTCGGGCTTCATGTCCACCAACAGTGCTGAAGCGCTCCTCACGTTCAACTTGTCGCCAAGCGTGCAGGGAGTTGCCGGCAACTTCTTCGCGACTGACGCCAGCTTCGGCGTCATCCCAGCCATCATTGGCGTGACATTGGCCGATGGCTCGTCTTACTTGGGCTATGCAGCAACAGCCGCTGACTTCGTTGGTTTCTACTCAACGGGTGCTGCCATCTCCAGTATCTCCATCTCGGTGGCAGGCAACTTGCCCGCTGGAACCAACTTCGCCACCGTTGACAACCTCTACTTCGCAGTGCCAGCACCAGGCGCAGTAGCGCTCGTCGGCTTTGCCGGTCTCATCGGTGGTTCGCGCAAGCGCCGCTAAGAGAACTGCGGAACTCACGGAAACACAACAGGGGCGACCATCACGGTCGCCCCTGTTTCATTGAGGTTCTGTTTCATTGAGGTTCTGTTTCATTGATGTCCTGTTTCATGTGCGTAGTGCGTCAGGCTGAGTCCATCAGGCCGCGACCATCAAGCTGAGTCCATCAGTCCGAGTGCCTCAGACGGGCTGCGTTCGCGGCCGCGTTGCCAGTGACACCAGGATGCCGGCCAGTGCGCCGAGCGGGATGGTGACCAATGCGGGCTGGCTAAACGGCATCCACGCATCGGCGCCAGGCAGACCGTACACCTTCTCAAACGCGTCCTTGGAAAGCAGCACCCATACCAAGCTGGAGGACAGCCCCACAATGATGGCGGTGGCAATGCCCTCCTTGGTGGCGCGTTTCCAGAACAGTGCCATCAACAGCGCTGGCAGGTTGGCGCTGGCTGCAATGTTGAATGCCCATCCCACCAGGAACGAGGCATTCAAGTCTTTGAACAGCAGCCCAAGAATCATGGCGCATGTGCCCAGCGCCAATGCTGCAATACGCGCGATGCGTACCTGCGCGTGATCATCCGGCGTGCGGCCGAGCACGGTGATGACCAAGTCGCGCGCCACAGCGCCGCTACCAGCAAGCACCAACCCGCTGACCGTTCCAAGCACGGTGAAGAACGCCACGCTGGAAATCAGCGCAAAGAGCACGCTGCCAAAGCTGCGCGCCAAGAGTGGCGCCGACATATTGCTGTCGGAAGTGTCCAGCGCGCCGCCAGTCATGGCACCAAGACCCAAGTACAGCGTCAGAATATAAAACGATCCGATGGCGCCAATGCCCACCACCGTACTGAGCCGCGCGCTGCGCACATCGGAAACGGTGTAGTAGCGGATCAAGATGTGCGGCAGGCTGGCCGTCCCTAAGAAGAGCGCCAGCATCAGTGAGACAAAGTCAACGCGGTCCATCACGCTTCCAGAACGCAAGCCCCTGAATGCGGGGCTGTTTCCTGGTTGGAGCAGCACATCACCATGGATCGTCTCCGGGGTAGCCATACTGTGCACGGCGCCGGTTTCATCCTTGGCACTGATAGTGCGCCACGCAGCAATGTCGCTTGCGGAGAAGACGCGCAGGAAGTCGATCGGGCCGAGTGGACCAGTGCGCGCGCCTTCGGTGCGAACCAGTCCATCGGGATCCACTGCGAAGTTTGCCGCTTCGCCTGGTGGGCCTTCCATGATGGCCCATGCTGGCAGTGCCACCACGGATCCAACGTTGCGCGCTGGTGCCTCGCGCGCCGGTCCTGACGCGCGCACTTCAAATCCGCGCCCCAGGATCAGTGCAGCAAGAATGGCGCACAAGGAGAGTAAGAGTCCGCCCTTGATGAACTGCACCCACGTGGTGCTGACCATTCCGGCAGTAGTCACTATGACCGTTACTACCACGCCCACCAGTCCAACCCCTACCCATGATGGCAGGCCCAGCAGTGGTTTGATGAGTGCACCCGCGCCCACCATCTGCGGGATGAGATAGAAGAGGCTGACCAGTAGCGTGCTAACAGCCGCAGCAAGCGTGACCAGCCGTGAGCCGAATCGTGCATTCAGTGCATCTGCAAACGTGTACTTACCAAGCCGGCGAATCGGTTCTGCAACCACCAGCAGCGCCACGATCCATCCAGCCAGGTATCCGATGGAGTAGAGGAAGCCGTCATAGCCCCAGAATGCAATCAGTCCGCAGATACCAAGGAAACTGGCGGCGGAGAGATAGTCGCCCGCAAACGCAATGCCATTGACAAACCAACCGATCTGTCCGTGCGCTGCAAAGTAGCCCTTGGCACTTGATGCGCGGCGGCCAAGCAGTGAGCTCAGTACCAGAACGGCCACCGTGAAGGCACCGAAGACACCAACCGATACCCAATCTGTGGGCGTGTTGTCTGCCAGCATGTCAGGCTTGCTCCGGAAGGCGAAGTGCAGCCAGCGCAATGACGAAGGCCAGCACGATGAGTGCAAACCCCCATACCACTGCAAGATTGATGCCGCCAATGACGGCGGTCGCCAAGAGCGCGGGCGCAGCCACTGCTACGCCAATGAATCCCCCGTACGCGCCTACGTACACGGCAAGCAGCGCCCAGCGTTTCCAATCACGTCGATGCTGGTGGCGATTTGGAGTGCTCGTTGAGGAACGCGCTGCTGGTTGGTCTGGCACGGTGCGGAGGATAGGAGCGAACCCCGGTGATGTGCGTGCCATGCCCATGAAAGAAGTTCGCTGCTCGAGGGGTGGCCTCGAGCAGCGAACTGGTAGTAGCAGTGAGATGGAGCGCTTCGGTCAGACTGGGCAGTTGCCCCAAGCACCGAGCATCAGACCAAGGTCAGCACCGTTGACCACGCCGTCGAGGTTCAAGTCAGCAGCGCACGGGGTGGATGGGCATGGGCCCCAAGCACCGAGCATCAGACCAAGGTCGGCGCCGTTGACCACGTTGTCGAGGTTCAAGTCAGCAGGGCAGGACGGAGGTGGCGGAACGTTCGGTCCAACCACGCCATAGGTCTCAGTGAGCATTCGCGCTGGCTTGTAGCGGGGGATCGCCACTGTTCCGTTGGAATACTGGCCGAAGTTGTAGTTACCGTAGATAGTGTCGATGTAGTACCCGAAATTGTTTAATGATCCGCCCGTTGATTGCAGGTAGACCACTCGAAGTCCCTGATTGGCGGTGACGGTGGCGGTGTCTCCAAGCAGACGGATCGCCACGTAATACCCACCGAGTCCAACGTTGCTGGTGGTTTCCAGTTCAACTTTGGGGCGATCGGAGGCATTCGCCCATGTCCATTCCACCCGCTCGGTAGTTGGGATGTTTGCGCTGTTGAGTTGGAATGTCTTGCTGGCAATGACATCACTCGGCTCAAGGTTGCCACTCAGTGCGTAGGCCATCTTTACAAGGGCTACCTCAACTCCCACTGCAGGAATCGTTGTTGTTGCGTTACCACCCCGGTAGATACCGACAACGACCTTGTTTGGTGTCAACACATCACCGGGCTGCGCGGTGACAAAGTTGTTATTGTAAATCCACCGGGTTGTTCCATCGAGGTTGTCGGCGGGTTTGTAGTAGGTGTTGTTCTCAAAGGACTGCCCGAAGGTGAGATCGGGAGCTCCGGTACCACCGTTTGTGACAAGACCATTCACGCTGACGTTGTAACGCGCGGGGTTGGTGAGTAATGAGGTGGCATCGGCGCCAAAGGTGAAGGTGCCGAAGACGCCAGTCGAGATGGTGTACTTACCGAAGTTATTCAAGGAACGACCAGTGGTCGGTTCATTGGCGATGCGCCAGCCGTTGAGCGTGCTGGCGGCGTTCGCTCCGGTGAATCGCATACCCACCCAGAATGACCCGTAGCCATTTGGTCCATTGACGGTGCTCATCAGATTCACCACCGGACGCAGTGCCGGGTCGGCATCACCCCAAGAGAATGTGATGTTCTCAACGGTATTGGCGATGTTCTCGCCGATCGTGACGGACTGGGTGGCAATCACCGGGCCGACGCCGTAGACACCAGTGCTTGCCACGTAGGTCATCTCTGTGATGTAGCACTCAACGGTCACGGATGGTGCCGGAACCGTTGCCGTGCCAACTCGTTGGATACCCAGCGTCACCGAATTGATGCGTGCGCTTGTACCACCGTTGGCCTTCACGCCGCAGCCCATGTAACTAATAACGTCAGCGCCATAGGATGATTTGTAGGTTGTTGCCGACGATGTTTCGTTGAAGAACACCGGGTCTGTTTGAGCGTGCGCGGAAGAGACGACGCAAACCGCGGCGAGCGCAGCGACGGTGGACTTGAAGATTGACATCCTGGCGAAGTTCCTTCTGAGAGAGATGATGGCGTGCAGGTGATCTGCTCGCTTCACAGATATGTCCGGGGTCTACCGAACAGCCGTTTGGTCACCACGCATACCGAAATCGCGTGGCGATTGTCAGACTTTCATTAAGTCAAAAGGTAGCGCGGATGGACCGCATAACAAGAAGCACCCCGCGAGTTTTTCAACAATTGCCGGGGCGTTGACACGGAAATGGGGATGGTGGGTAGTCATGACCCAGAGATCGGACCGGACCAGGCCCGGGTGGTAGGCACCGACGGCGGGGGTTAGCAATGGGGGCGAGGTCATGGCGAATCTCCTGCCCCCCGGTGCCGGCGCAGCTTCAGCAAGTGATTTCAGAAAAAGCCGCTTTCAGTGAATCCAGTAGCCGTTGGGCACGAAGAACGGGCGTGGGCTCTTACTGAGGTGGCTATCTCTCACGCAATTTTGTTCTTTAAACCCCGAGCCCCAAACCCCACCACCCCACATGTCAACCCACACATCCCCCGATGCCACCGTTCCTTCGTGGACGTCAGCCCAATGGGACGCCATTTCATCCGCTCATCGCCTGCAGTTGTTGCAATTCATTGAGGGCGCAGGTCGCGCCACCATCAAGGATCTGAGTGGATGGACCGGTCGGACCGGCACTTCGCTCTACCCGCACCTGGAGATTCTGGAGGCCGCGCAGTTGCTGGCCGTGGAGATTGAAGTCGGGAAGGGTCGCCCGCGGCGCGTGTACATGCCGGGCCCAGCCACGGCTTGGAATCGACAGTCCACCGAACAATCAAGCGACGGGCATTCGTCCATTTCCTTGGGCGCGCAACTTCTCAGCGATCTTGCCCTGCGCCTGCGCCGCTGGGGCAAGGCACGCATGAAAAAAGCCGTTGAGGCACGCGACCTCTGCAATGCTGCGCTGGTTTCGGAAACCACTTGGCTTGATGACCAACAACTTCAGGAAGTCAATTCCAAGGTCAATGAGCTCATGTCGTTCGTTCGTGAGGCCCGTGCTCAGCGGCGCGGCAAGCGACACAACGTCGCCGTGTACCACTTTCCTGATGTCACGCTTCGTGAAGCCCGCGACGGCGTCACTGAATAGCAGCGCGCCCGGCGGTGTCCGCGCGTTTGATCGCCTGCAGCACGGCGGCGGCTGTTACTGGGAACGGTTCGTTGTGAATGGTGTCTGAGGCGATGGTGGCTCGCTCAGCGATGCGCAGGAGCAGTACATCGCTCGGGTCATGCAGCCCAATCTGGGCAAGCGTTACCGGCAACCCGACCGATGTGCAGAAGTTGAGCACCGCGGTAATTTCTTCTTGCGGAGCGTCTTCAAGCATCAATTGCGCAAGTGTTCCAAAGGCAACTTTTTCGCCGTGATGGAATGCATGCACCTCGGGCGCAACGGTGAGGCCGTTGTGAATGGCGTGTGCAGCTGCAAGTCCGGCTGATTCAAATCCGATACCAGAGAGCAGGGTGTTGGCTTCGATGATGCGCTCAAGCGCCGGCGAGGGCGTAGCGGTTGGTGTCTTCATGGCGTCCAACGCACTGACACCGTCCTCTTGCAGGATGCGCCAGCACAGTTCCGCGATCGCCATACCAGCGCCGGTGGAAACGCCGTTGCGCGAGTTGCGCGCGCCGCTTCGCATGCATGCGCGTGCTTCAAACCACGTGGAAAGTGCGTCGCCCATACCGGCCACTAACAGCCGTACGGGTGCGCGCGCAATCACTGTGGAATCCACCAAGACCAAGTTTGGATTGTGCGGGTGAAAGAGATAGGTTTCAAACAGTCCTTCATCGCTGTAGACCGCGGAAATGGCGCTGCACGGCGCGTCGGTTGAGGCAATGGTTGGGCAGCAGACCGCGGGAATGCCAAGCTCTGCCGCGACAGCGCGACCGGTGTCGAGCGCTTTGCCACCACCAGCGCCCACGATCACCTGCGCACCGCATGCCGCCGCCGCCGCGCGCCCGCGGGCGATCTCATTGCGCGAACACTCGCCGCTAAACGGATGAATCACGAACGCCAAGCCAGCCGCAGCGAACACCGCGGTCCATGCTGACTCAAGTTCTCGCTGTGCCGATCGACTGGCAATGATGCAGATTGGACCACGCAGACCAAGCCCCACCATTTCGGTAGCCAAGCCTGAGGTGGCGCCCGGACCTTGCGAATAGCGGAGGGCAGCAACGAGGACTTTGTTCATGGGTTAAGGGTAAGCCATGGTGGCGCTGGCGGTGCGTTGGGGGCACTTTTAGCGAAATGTTTCAGATTAATGATCCGCTGTGGACGGGAGTTACGCCTGTCAGGGTGAATCTGCCTTCCCGGAGGTTTTCATGGTCGTCGCGTATTGGTTCTTAGTTCAAAAGTTGGCGATTTCCCCGAGGATTATTATGAAAAATACAACACTTTCCGTTTCCATCGTTGCCACCCTTGCCGGTCTTGGCATGTCCTCGATCGCTTCGGGTGCCGTTGTGGTGATCAATAGTCGGGCTACCTGGAATGCGTACGTCGCATTCCACAACGCCACGGTGGCTACGGAGACGTTTGAGAGTTTTGCAGATGGCACCCAACCATCAGCTACGGGCACCGCCGGTGGTACGACATGGACCGCCAACGCTTCTTTTGGTCAGATTGCTTTCCGATCGCTCGGTAGTGATCAGATTCTTTCCACCGCCTTAGACGGAAGCACACTGAATTTCACCTTCGCTCCAGGTGTTCAAGGTATCGGCGGCGAGATGTTCGGTACGAACGCCTCCGTTAGGGTGGTGCTCTCCGAGATTACGGTGACGCTCGCTGATGGCACCTCGTACGTCAATGACCAAACCTCCGCGTCTGATTTCGTGGGCTTCTACTCCAATGGTGCAGCGATCGCGAGCATCTCGGTGTCGACATCAACTGAGGGCACCTACGCCACTGTTGACAACCTCTACTTCGCAACCGTGCCTACACCAGGCGCTCTGGCCTTGATCAGTCTGGCTGGTGTTGTCGGTGGACGAAGCCGTCGCCGTACAAATTCGGCAGCCATCTGACAAGTGTTAGTACGTCGTTTGCCGATAGTTCACATCAGCACCATCACTCCGCCCCTTTCCGGGACATCGCAATCATGACAAATACAACACTTGCCATCTCCGCTCTGGTGACCCTCTCGGCAGTTCAAGGGGCTTCAGCCACAGTCACCGTCTTTACGAACTTTGGCGTTTGGGGTAGCGCCGTGACTGCCAATGGGCAGACCGTTGCGACTGAGACATTCAACGGTTACGGTCCGGGCACGGCTACCTTTCTCACTGGTAGCCCGCTCCCCGCTTCCGGCATCACTTGGACGGCGACCGCGCCAGCGAATGGCCTAGTGACGAACGGCGCCACGTTGCGCCCGGACACTGCAACCGAAGACCTGGTGTTTGACTTTGCGCCAGGTGTTCGTGGCATCGGTGGCAACATCTACACCAGTGTTCTTGGGGAGACCCCAAGCTTTGCGTACATCAAAGTAACGCTCGCAGACGGAGTTTCCTACTTTGGAAGTTCGGACAATCCGGAGACGTTCATCGGTTTCTATTCCGACACCGCATCCATCGCCAAGTTGACGATCAAGTTGTTTCAGATCACAGGCTCGACGTCATACGCAACGGTCGACAACATGTACTTTGCAGTTCCGGCACCTGGTGCGCTCGCACTACTTGCCGCCGCCGGTCTGATTGGCGTCCAGCATCGCCGCCGCGCATGATGGTGTCACAGGCTTGACCGATACGCAGTAACCCCACAGTGGCGATCATCACGGTCGCCACTGTTTCGTTTGGGTGCGCGTGTTTCGCTTCGTGTGCGTGTTTCGCCTCGTGTGCGTGTTTCGCCTCGCGTTCGGGTTTCGCCTGGCGCGCGTGAATTCGCCCCCGCCGCGTTCATCGCGGTGAGGCGTTCAATTACTCTGCGGGGCTGTTGCGGTTGTGCAGGATCTGCGGCTCGCGCGGGACCGCGGTCACTAACTTGCAGGACTGCAGTATCCGGCGCGGGCTGTATTCGCCTGCCGCAAAGCGTTGCGTGAAGTGCTGCACGGCCGCGGGCTCCCACAGCGAAATCATCGGTTCAATCTCGGCTGTTTCGTGATTGAGGAATGTCACCGCATCCACTCCGGGCGCGCGCGCTTCAAGCAGGCGACGGATGTCTTGCGTTTCAAGAAATGGGTAATCGCATCCGATCACGAGCCACGCAGCATCCGGCGCGCGCAGGAAAGCGGCGTGGATTCCGCTTGCGGGTCCGTGACCAGGCGCCTGATCAAGCACGCCCGATTCGCCAATTCCCCAGTCATCACGTTGCTTTGCAGTGCAGGACCAATAGGTGCGGGCGCAGATCGGCGCCAAGATGTCAGCTGCCGCGCGCCACTGTGGCTGTGCGCCATAAGTGATTTCTGCTTTGTCGCGGCCCATGCGGGTACTTGCCCCGCCGGTGAGCACCAAGCCGTACAGCTCAGTTGCCAACGGTCGCCTTCACCAGTGACACAATCACTGACTTTGAAGTGGGCGTGTGGCTGCCTTCGGCGAAACTATCAATCGGTACCAACACATTTGTCTCCGGGAAGTAACTCGCGAGGCATCCGCGCGGAATCTCATAGGAGACGATGCGGAAATTGTGCGCGCGTCGTTCGGTTCCGTTGTGGTGACTCACGATGTCCACTGCATCAC
>JBILYM010000275.1:0-3355 GCA_044377725.1 Phycisphaerales bacterium | reverse complement strand
GTCGGGAGAGGCGCGGAACGAATCGCTGGCCGCAAAGATCACGCCCGACGTTCCCAAGCTTGCAGCCACCGCGCCCGGCGCAATGATGCCTGAGCCGATGGCATTCGCTGCTTGATCACCCGCGCCAGCGACCAGCGGAATGCCAGCAGTAAGCCCCATCAGCGCCGCCGCTGATTGGGAGAGTTGGTCCACAAGATCCGGCGATTCGTGACACTCGGGAATCTGCGAAGCGTTGATTTCCAGGTCGCGCAGCATGTCCATGCTCCAGACGCGCCGTGCAACATCAAAGTAGAGCGTGCCGCTGGCATCGGCGGCATCGGTGGCGCGCACGCTGCCCAATTTGAGCCGCACGTAGTCCTTAGGAAGGAGGATGCAGTCGGTGGCGCTCCACACGGCGGGTTCGTGGCGTTGCACCCAGCGCACCTTGGGAGCCGTGAATCCGGCAAGCATGCGGTTACCCGTGCGGGCCACGATGGTTTCGCGGCCGATGTCGCGATCGAGACGGTCGCATTCGTCTGCACTGCGTGCGTCGTTCCAGAGAATGCATGGGCGCAGCGGCGTATTGCTGCGGTCCACGAAGGTGGCGCCGTGCATTTGGCCGCTGAAGCCGATACCGGCAATGCGGTGGGCTGCATCGGTATGGCCAAGGCGAACGGCGGCTGCTATGGCGGCGCGCGTGGCTTGGTGGGCAGCGCGCACCCAGTCGTCGGGGTCTTGCTCGCTCCACTCAGGGCGCGGGGTAGAGAGGGGATATTCCACCGATGCGTGGGCAACGGGCGTTCCCTCGGCGGTGGCAATCAGCGCCTTCAGCGAGGAAGTTCCGATGTCGAGACCGAGGAAGAGGGGTATTGGCATCAATTGGTGGTGTACGCGAGGCAGGGTGGGGCTGGATTCCGGCCTCTGGGGGCCCAATTGGCACGCGCTAACACAATCTGAACCAAACCCTTACAGGCGGGATATGCGTGATCCATAGCCTCTCGGCCACGGATGGGGTGTCGCGCACGCGGCTTTGCCCCACTTCGCACTTGCAACGCCCAGGCACTGGGCGAAGGCTGATGAACCATGAATAGTCCCAGACTTCTGACTGTCCTCGCGCAACGCGCCCGCTATTGGATCATGGCACTGGCATCGGTCGCCATTGTCGCGTTCCTGGTTGAGCCGATCGCAGCATTCGCACAGCCGCTGCAAGACGCTGCGCCCGAAACCAAGGAGACCGCGCCTGCAACGAAGCAGGCTGCTCCGGAAACCAAGGAGACCGCGCCGGAAACCAAGCAGGCCGCACCCGCTCCCGCGACCAAGCCAACTCCGGCCGCCAAGCCAAGCGACAAGAAGCCGAAGGCTTCCGGGACTGCCGCGAAGCCCAAGGCCGCGCCAGCAGCAACTCCCGCCGCGCCTCCAGCGCCGCCGGCCACGCTCGATGAGACTCGCTTGACCTTGAACAAGTGGATCGAGACGCAGCAGATCATTTCCAAGGAGCGCAACGATTGGCAGCAGGGCAAAGAAATCCTGCAAGGGCGCATTGAGTTGGTTGGTAAGGAAGTGGGCGTCCTGAAGGATCGAATCACCCAGTCAGAATTGGCGGTGGTGGAGTCCAACAAGAAGCGGGATGAATTGGTGGCGGAGAGCGATCAACTCAAGGCCGTCACTGCGCAACTGTCGGACGCGGTAACCACCATGGAAGGTCAGGTGCGCCAACTTGCCAAGTTGATGCCCGAGCCCGTCAACGCAAAGCTGCTGCCCTTGATGCAGCGCATGCCTGCAGACCCAACGAATACGCGCGTCTCCACTGCTGAGCGCTTCCAGAACGTCCTGGGCATTCTGAATGAATTGAACAAGGCAAACAGCGAAATTTCGGTTTCCTATGAGATCCGAACGCTCGCTGATGGTTCATCCAGCGAGGTGCAAGTGTTCTATGTTGGCCTAGCACAGGCGTACTACATCAGCCCGCGTGGATTGGCTGGGATTGGTCGTCCCACCGAGGATGGATGGAAGTGGGAATCCGCTTCCGCTGCCACCTCAAGCCAGATCACGCAAGCGTTGGAAATCATTCAGGGCAAACAAACGCCATCCTTCGTCCCCCTTCCGATCACAATCAAATGATGACACTCAAATCAACCATTCGTATGGCAGCGGTAGCGCTTCTGGCAGTTGGCGCTGCGCATGCGCAGGCACCAGCGGCGCAGCCTGCAGACGTCAATCAGACCATCGGCAAGGCATCGCGCAGCGCAGAGGGCGAACTCAACAAGAGTATTGGCGAGCTCAACAATGTGCGCGCGCTGATCTCCGCTGAGAAGTTGCCGCTTGCTCAGGAGCTCACATCGCTTGAAGAAGGCGTTGTGCAACTCCGCAAAGATGGCGACAAGGTGCAGCGCCTTGTTGATGCCGGCGCGTTGGAAATCGGCACGCTGAAGGCAGAGATAAAGGCGCGTCAAGACGAGCTCAGTTACATCGGCAGTCTGCTTGATGAGTACGCCCGAACCTTTGAAACCAAGGTTGGGGTAGGTGAGATGCAGGTCTATGCGGAGCCCGTTGAAAAGGCGAAGCAAGCAGTGGAGAACAAGACGCTCACTCCGGTGGAGCGTTTCGCTCGACAGACCACATTCACCGAACTGACCATCAAGCGTCTCTTTGATGTCGTTGGCGGGATGCGCTTTGCGGGCGTCTCCGTGGACACCATGGGCGCTGTGCTGCAGGGCCAATTTGCCATGATCGGACCGATCGCGCTGTTTCGGGCTGATTCCGGCATGGCGGGCATTGCTGTTGCTCAAGTTGGATCAGTCAATCCGCTGGTGCGCCAGTTGGAGGGTGACCTTGCTGGCTCGATCGGAACACTGGTTGCTTCAGGTGAGGGAACGCTGCCGCTTGATCCATCCCGCGGCGGTGCGCTGAAGGCGCTGGTACAGAAGACCAACATCGTGCACATCTTTGAGAAAGGCGGTCCGATCATGTGGCCGCTGCTCATGGCCTCGGTAGCGGCGGTAGCGGTGGTGTTGGAGCGACTGCTCTTCCTGCTGACCGAACAACGAAAGCGCAGCCCGAAGACGTTGGCGAAGTTCTTTGTTGAAGTCGGCAAGGGCGACCTTGCGGCAGCGATTGCGATTGCCAAGAACTCCAAGGACGCAGTGGTCATCACCCTTGGCTATGCGCTTGAACACCGCGACCAATCGTTGGGTCACGCCTTGGTGTATGCAGAGACGCGCGCACTCAAGCGCTATCGGCGCGGTATTGCCATCCTGGACACCGTGATTACCTTGGCGCCGCTCCTTGGACTGTTGGGAACGGTGACGGGCATGATGGCGTCATTCTCAGTGATCGGCGGCGACCTCAGTTCGCCGGGTGCCATTACCGGAGGTAT
>JBILYM010000053.1:0-9989 GCA_044377725.1 Phycisphaerales bacterium | reverse complement strand
ATGCAGCAGTTCTCGCTGCGCACACTCCCGGAACCACCGGACGTTGCCGATGCCATTGCGATTGCCGCATGCGCCGCGCGTCGATTCACCGGCGCGCGACTAGGCTCCACCGCGCAATGACTGCATCTGTTCCCATGTTCCTGATTTCGCGGCGCCTGATGAGCGATCAACTGACGCCGGTATTGGCATATCGGCGGCTGGTGTCCGCGGACGATCGTGCCGCGCCGAGTTTCCTTTTTGAGAGCGTGGAGAACGGTTCATCGGTCGGTCGTTGGTCCATGTTGGGTGCGCAGCCCATGTTGGAAGTGCTGGCGCGCGCCAACGAGGTGACTGTGCGGGACCGCCGGCGAAGGACGGAAGAACAGAGCACGGCAATCAATCCGCTTGAAACGGTGCGTCTCCTTGGTGCACGGTTCACGCCGCATCCGATTGATGCCATGCCCGACGCATTCCATGGTGGCTGGGTGGGCTTCTGTGCATTTGATGCTGTTCGCTGGCTTGAACCCGGCAAGCTTCCATTTGCCGCCGCGCCGCGCGATGATCGACAACTTCCGGATATGCATTTCGGGATGTACAGAGAAGTAGCTGTCTTTGATCATGTTGCCAAAGTGGTGCACGCAGTGATTTCTGTTCCGACTGATGAGCACGCCGATGAGGCCAGTGCACTGCAACACGGTCGCGCGGCGCTCGATGCATTCTGCGCGCGCCTACTCGCAGGCGCGCCGCCATTGGCGCCGGGCGCTGTAGACCTTGATATTGCTGCACGACCGGTGCCCGGTGAACGCGCTTCAATGTCGCGCGCGGAATTTGACCACGCCGTGCGGCGCGCGCAGGATTACATTCGTGCGGGCGATGCATTTCAGGTGGTTCTCAGCCGGCGCCAAGACCGCAGCACGCCTGCCGATCCGTTTGATATTTATCGCGCGCTGCGGGTTGTGAACCCCAGTCCGTATCAGATCTACTTGCAGGCGGAAGGGTGCATCTTGGTCGCTTCGAGCCCGGAGATTCTCTGCCGTGTTCGTGGACGAACCGTTGTCAATCGACCGCTTGCCGGCACTCGGCGCCGGGGTGGTACCGAGGCAGAGGATCGTGCGCTGGAAGTTGAATTGCTCGCGGACGAAAAGGAACGCGCCGAGCATGTCATGCTGGTTGATCTTGGGCGCAATGATGTTGGCCGCGTGTGCCGGCAGGGCACCGTGAGTGTTGATCGTTGCATGGAAGTAGAGCGCTACAGCCATGTGATGCACATCAGTTCAACGGTGACTGGTGAACTGAGTCCCGGGCTCGATTGTTGGGACGCGTTGCGTGCCACGCTGCCAGTTGGAACGGTGAGCGGCGCGCCGAAGGTTCGTGCCATTCAGATCATTGACGAACTGGAACCGGTGCGTCGTGGACCGTATTCGGGCGGGATCGGTGCCGTTGGATGGGACGGCGATATGGACATCGCTCTGGCGCTGCGCACCATGGTGATTCCGACTGCCGGGCATACCGAGGGCGCACCATGGGACGTGCATTTGCAATCCGGTGCCGGCGTGGTTCTGGACTCAGTGCCAGCCGCTGAATTTGAAGAGACGATCGCCAAGTGCGCGGGTCTTGGGCGCGCGATCGATCTTGCAGAGCGTGCGTTCGGCGGTCAGTGAGTGCGCGGCACCGCTAGTCAAGCGGAATGGGCGAATCATCATCAGTCGCCCGTTGCGCGGCCCGTTGCGCGGCTTGCTGCGCGGCCCGCTGCGCTGCCGCGCGGCGAGGGTCTGGCTCAACTTCGGCGACATCGCTTGGGCTATCGCTCGGTGCTGCCAACTTTCGCTTCAATGGTGGCGCTGCAAGTGCGTCGCCTGCAGACGATCCTTGATACGCAAGCAGCCCGCTCGCCGCGCCCCATGCTGTTGCCCCAATCAGGCGTAGCAAGATCACGATCGCTATCGGCGCGTTGGCGGCGCTGACAATTTCCGCAAACATCACTACCCCCACCGCGGTAAAGATCATCGGCATCAGGTACTTCGGGCGCGCGACCTCCAGTGCGAGGCGTCCAATGACGCCATCAATCAGTATTGACCCGGTGATCAGTCCGAGCGCCATCGCGCCGAACCACAGTCCCCCCACGGACAGGCGAATGACGCCATCAATCGTTGGGCCCACCGCGGACGCCAGTCCGAAATTCAGGAAGATCAGCGCGATCACGCCGCTCCCCAATTCAACAAACAGCAGGGTTTGGGCACGCTTGAAGTCTTGCGCCCCGGCACTCACCACCTTGGAAGGGAGTGACTTCTCCGCATTGCGCAAGGCGATCAGACGTTGCACGCTGCCGACCAGTGCCAAGACGGCCAGCGGCGGACCCACGCACGAGACCATGAAAAGGCCGAGCGGCGCGCCAAACAGGAATGCCTTGGAGTAGGAGCGCAGCGACTCGGCCGCCGCGTCGCGCCGACTTTCCTCAACAGCCACGCCTTCGAGCGTGTCCCGCACGGGAAGTCCACATTCTGGGCAGTTGGCCCCCTGGTCGACTCCGCGCAGGTTGTAGCCACAGCCTCGGCAGGGCAAATCGCTCGCCACACCGGCATTGGCAGGGCGCTTCAAGCGACGGGCGGGATCAGGGGAACTAGAAATTGGAAGTTCTCAGGAATTCGACAGGGATTTTCAATGTGAACAGCGCGTACTGTGGCGAAGTATAAGACGCTGATCCCATGTTCATCGGAGACCTCTTCATGCCCCGTCCAATTGCTAGCCCGTCACGCCGCAGTTCCGCCATTGCGGCAGTTGCGGCCTGTTGCGTGGGCGCGTCCTCATTCGCAAGCCTGATTCAGGGTGCGCCAGCGCCCGCCCGTCCCCAGGTGCCGGCTGCGGTGCCGCCCGCCGCGCCCGCCGTACCCGCCGCGCCGGCAACATCCGCCGAGCCGTGGAGTGAGCAACTGTGGAACGCCGCTCGGACCGGGAATCGCCAGCAGGTTGACCTGCTCTTAGAAAACGTCCCCGCCGACGCCACCAGTGATGCCGCCAAGCGCCTGCGCGAATCAGTGTCGCGTCGCGATGAGCATGTCGCCGCGACTTCGAAGAAGGTGGCCGAGCAGCGCATTGAAAAAGCCAAGGAGATGTCCGATGCGGTTGCTGCTGGCAACGCCACCAAGGCGCTCATTGGCGCCGCGTACATGAAGTTCCTTTCGGATGACTGGAAGGTGGACTTGGCGTCGCCCGGTGTCAAGGCGGCGATCGCACTTGCTGACACCAAGATCGCCAAAGCGCGCACCGACGGTGACTGGCTCTACGCAGAGGAGCTTCTCAATCGCGTTCGCTCACTCTATGAAGGTTCAACGCAGAAGGAAGAGTTTCAGAAGTACGACGACGCACTTGAAACCGATGTCAGTCGGCGGGTCATGCTGGTGCTGGAGTATGCGCCGCACGCTTGGTACGACCTGCGCAAGAAGCAATACGAGCGCCTTGATGAGAAGGACCGCAAGGAGCCATTCGCGCCCTTCAATGAGAAGGGCGATGATGACTGGAAGCAGACAATCGAAGGTATCAATGAGCGAATCCTCGCCGAGGCGCTCACGCAGATTGCAGCACAACACCTTGAGAATGTCGGTTGGAAGCCGCTGATTGAAGGCGGGCTTTCCATGGTGCATCAGTTGTCCACCACGCCAGCGCTCAACGAGAAATTCCCATCGCTTGGTGATGCAACGCTTGCCGGTGCGTTTGGTCAAGCAGTGACTGATCAGTTGACGTCGGTTGCAGCGATGCGCGCTGAAGAAGTAGATGCCAAGACCTTCAACAAGGTGTTCGCGGCATTGCGAGCAGCCAACGACGCGACTGTGAAATTGCCAGTGGAAGTGATTGTCCGTGAGTTTGGAAATGGCACCATGGCCACCATGACGCACGACTTTGAGGATCCGTACACGGAGATCGTCTGGCCGGACCGCATGCGTCGCTTCAGTCAGGCGATCAAGGGGAACTTTGTGGGCGTGGGCATTCTGATTCGTCACAATGAGAAGCGTGAAATCGTCATCATCAATCCACTTGATGGCAGTCCGTCCAAGCGCGCAGGCATCAAGCCGCAGGACAAGATCGCTTCGGTGAATGGCATGAGCACCGCCGACTGGCCGCTCGACAAGGCCGTTGACACCATCACCGGGCCTGCAGGTACTCCAGTCACGCTGGGCATTTCCCGTGAGGGCGAGGCGAAGCCGATTGAGTATCCGCTGGTTCGCGAACGCATCAAGATGTATTCAGTGCAAGGCTGGAAGAAGACTGGTTACAACGAGCGCTTTGAGCCGCAGTGGGACTGGTACGTCGATCCGGAAGACGGAATTGGCTACATCCGCTTGACTGGATTCAATGAGGACACCTTCACAGACTTCCTGAAATCAATGCGAGAGATGTCCACGCAGCGTGATATCAACGGTTTGATCTTGGACCTGCGCGGTAATCCGGGCGGACTTCTGGAGAGCGCGGTTAAGTTTGTCAATGCGTTCTTGCGTACCGGTCGAATTGTCAGTGTCGAGGATCGCAACGGGCAGGAGCTGTATGAACGTACAGCGCAGCGACAGCGCGCCCCGCTTGCTGATGTTCCAACCGTAGTTCTCATAAATGAGGGCAGTGCCAGTGCCAGCGAGATTGTCTCCGGTGCGTTGGAGGCACATGACGTGGCAGTGGTCATCGGCGAACGCAGTTTCGGAAAGGGCAGTGTGCAGGAAGTGCATGAAATTGATGGTCGCGGCCCAGACGCCAAGGCAAACGTGAAGTACACGGTTCAGCACTACCTGTTGCCACCGAAGCCAGGCGAGACCAAGGGTCGGCTTGTTCATAAGCAGCCCGGTTCGGATGACTGGGGAGTCATGCCGGACTATGTAGTGAAGTTGTCGCCTGATCAGATTGAGGAGATCAACAAGATTCGCGCTTCTGCCGACGATGTTCCGGAAGAGGCTGCTGACGGCATGGTGGAAGTTCCCGGCTCGTCAAAGGCGCCCGGCGATGAGCCTCCTGCCAACGGTCAGGCGGTCGACAAGAAGGCGAAGGAGCCGCGCGACCCAGCAGAACTGGTGATGAAGGGCATTGATCCACAGGTCGAGATGGCGGTCCTGTTGCTGCAGGGTCGGGCGCTCGGGCAGGCAGAAAAAGCCTCGTCTGCCACTCCGGCCACTGCACCCGCGCAGCGCCCGGCGGGTCCGGAGGCGGCCGGGAAGGCTCGTTCGTGATCGGTTGAATTCGGCTTGGATTCTTGACAACATTTGAAGAAAGCACACGCGCGGTTTCGGCATTGCCGGAATCGCGCGTGCCTTCTATACTTATGGGTCTGTTTGCGCCGCAGCCGCGTTGACGTTCGTCGCACGGCGCCTGTTTCCAGTTTGCAGTGATTCCACCCATGACAAGTCTCTCTCATCCAACCGCAGGCGGAACTTCCGCAACGGCAGCACCCCAGTCGGTTGTCCACACCAAGGTGTACGGCGATGCCGAACACCTACAGGTTCCGGCCGCCGCCGCCCATGTTTCTTCCGAGCAGATGCTGGACTGGTTCAAGCAGATGCTTCTGATCCGCGAATTTGAACTGCGCTGCATGCAGGCCTATCAGGAGAAGAAGATCGGTGGATTCTGCCACGTCTACATCGGTCAAGAGGCCGTGGCCGTTGGTTGCACGGCTGCTGTCCAGCACAAGGATCCGATCGTCACCGCCTACCGCGATCACGGTCACGCTTTGGCGCGCGGCATGGATCCAAAGCATTGCATGGCGGAAATGTTCGGCCGCATTGGTGGCTGCGCCAAGGGCAAGGGCGGCTCGATGCACATGTTTGACCGCGACAACAATCTCTATGGTGGTCACGGCATCGTTGGTGCGCAGACGCCGCTTGGTGCCGGGCTCGCCTTCGGCTGCAAGTACATGGACGAGGTGATTGATGGCAAGCCGAATTCGCGCGTTTCGCTGTGCTTCCTTGGCGACGGCGCACTGAATCAGGGCGCTTTCCACGAGGCGATGAATCTGGCCGGACTGTTCGACATTCCCGTCATTTACGTGGTTGAGAACAATGGTTACTCCATGGGTACCGCAATTGCACGCGGCACCACCATGGCGCATTCGTTGATTACCAAAGCCGCTGGTTACGGCATTGATGGTTACGTAGTCGACGGAATGGATGTTGTTGGCGTGTACGCCGACATGAAGCACATCGCGGACAAGTGCCGCGCGACGAGCCGTCCGGCCTTCGTTGATATGCGTACTTACCGCTACAAGGGTCACTCCATGAGCGATCCGCGCAAGTACCGCACCAAGGAAGAGGAAGAGGTCTTTGAGACGCACGACCCAATTGGTCGTCTTGAAGCGCGTCTCAAGACCGCTGGACTGTTGACAGACGACAGTCTGAAGGCCATGCAGAAGGCCATTCGAGACACCGTGCGCGACGCCATCACTTGGAGCGATGAGAGCCCAATTCCACCAATGGCGGAGTTGTATCACGACGTCTTTGTAGAGCCATGGGGTCCGTACACCGGCAGCAGCCAGCCCGCGATGAATGGTGGAACGGCAAATCAGCCATCCATGCGCACGATTGATACCAAGGAGGAGTTGTCATGAGTGCAGTGCGTGAAATCGAATACCGTGATGCTCTTCGCGAAGCAATGAGCGAGGAAATGCGCCGTGACAAGCGCGTCTTCCTGTTGGGTGAAGAAGTTGCCGAATACAACGGCGCTTACAAGATCAGCCGTGGCATGCTTGAGGAATTCGGGGCGCGCCGCGTGATTGACACCCCTATTTCTGAGAGTGGCTTCGCTGGTCTTGCCATCGGTGCTGCCATGATGGGCCTCAAGCCCGTGGTGGAGTTCATGAGCTGGTCATTCAGCCTGGTGGCTGCTGACCCCATCTTGAACAACGCGCCGAAGATGCTGTACATGTCCGGCGGCCAGTTCGGCTGCCCGGTGGTGTTCCGCGGTAATGACGGCGCGGGCGGTCAGCTCGGCAGCACCCATAGTTGGTGTGTTGAAGGTCTGTTCTCCAACGTCCCCGGCATCAAGATCGCCATCCCTTCCAATCCGTACGACGCGAAGGGTCTGCTCAAGACCGCCATCCGCGGCAGTGACCCGGTGTTCTTCTTGGAGAGCGAGCGCATGCTTGGCAACAAGGGAGAAGTGCCGGAAGAGGAGTACCTCATTCCATTTGGTCAGGCAAAGGTGATCCGTTCTGGCACCGACTGCACACTGGCAAGTTGGGGTCGCCCCGTGCACTTCTGCATGGAAGCAGCCGAAGAAATGCAGAAGTTGGGCATTTCCTGCGAAGTGATCGATCTGCGCACCGTTCGTCCCTTGGACATTGGAACAGTGGTTCGCAGTGTGAAGAAGACCGGCGCCTGCGTGGTGGTTGACCAGTCCTGGAGCTTTGGTAGCCCCGGTAGTGAACTGGCATCGCAGGTGCATCGCCACTGCTTTGACGATCTTGACAACTACGTACACCGCGTTCATTCCGCGGATGTGCCCACTCCGTATGCCACGAACCTTGAGCAGGAATACTTGCCGAACGCGCGCAAGATTGCTGAAGCTGTTCGTAGTGCCACATACAACCTCTGACCCGCAGCTGCTGAACAGGATTCCCATGCCGATTAATGTGACTATGCCCCGCCTCTCCGACACTATGGAGCAGGGCACTGTCGTCAAGTGGTACGTCAAGGTGGGCGACAAGGTCGCCTCTGGACAAGTGATCGCCGACATTGAAACTGACAAGGCCACCATGGAACAGGCGGTCTTTGATGAAGGCATCATTGCCAAGTTGGTGTGCCCCGAAGGCAAGCAGGTGAAGGTTGGAGACGTCATCGCAGTACTCGCCGAGGACGGCGAATCCGTGTCGGATGCTGCAGCAGCGAGCGGTGCGGCGCCGGCGCCGCGTGGTGCGGTCAGCGCCGCCACGGTGCCCAATGCAGCAGCTGCTCCGAATGTAGCCACTGCATCGAGCACCGCCCCCGCGGCTACTCGGACGATCGTTGCAGATGTTCACGCAACAGACGTCACTGATGGAGACCGGATGCGTGTATCGCCGCTCGCCCGCCGTATGGCGAGCGAGATGGGCGTTGAACTGTCGCAGGTGCAGGGGTCCGGCCCAGGCGGTCGCGTGGTCAAGCGTGATGTGCTCCTAGCGGCTGAAAATCGAAGTGCTGCAGTTCCGGCCACGCGTGGCGCACAGGCAGCGGCGAACGAGCTGGTTGCAGCAACCCCTTCGATGATTCCCGCAGCAGCGGCCAGTGCCGGCGCGCTTGTGCACGGGGCGCAAAGCATCGAAGTGCCAGTGTCCAACATGCGCGGCATCATTGCCAAGCGCTTGGTGGAGAGCAAGCAACAGATTCCGCATTACCAAGTCACCATGAAGTTCTCCATGGACGCGGTGTTGGCATTGCGCGGTTCGCTCAATGAGCAGCTCGCTTCGATGGAAGTAAAGCTCAGCGTCAATGATTTCATCGTTCGCGCCTGCGCGCTGGCGATGGCTAAGAACCCCTTCTTTAACGCCAGTTGGGCCGGCGACCGGATCTTGCTGCATCAGCAGGTCAATGTTGGCGTTGCTATTGCGCTTCCGGAAGAGAAGGGCGGCGGGCTGGTGGTTGGCGTTGTGAAGGATGCCAATCTCAAGAGTCTGCGGCAGATCTCTGGCGAGATTCGTTCGCTTGGTGAGAAGGCACGGACCAAGGGCCTCTCCATGGACGAAATGTCTGGAGCAACGTTCACCATTTCCAATCTGGGAATGTTTGGCGTGGACAATTTCACTGCGATCATCAATCCACCCAACAGCGCCATTCTTGCATGCGGTGCGGCGCTGGAGCAGCCAGTGGTCCGCAATCACCAACTGGTGGTTGGATTTGAAATGGCTGCAACGCTGAGCCTTGATCACCGCGTGATTGATGGCGCCATGGCTTCCAAGTATCTCCAGAGCCTGAAACAGTTTGTCGAAGGCCCGACCATGCTGCTGGTGTAACAACGACTGATATCGGCAACTGCAATGACAACCGAGCAGGTACCCATCCTCGGTGTGACACTTGCGGAGTTCATCCCCGTGGCGAAACGCCATGGAATGTCGCTGTTTGATGCGCAGACGCTGTACCGAGGATTCCATCGTCGCGGTGAAGTGCAGGGCGGGACGTTTCCGGCGTGGATTTCTGACGCACGGCGGCCGATCAAAGACCGACACGTGGACGGCGAGACGGTGAAATTCACCATGGCGCTCGACGACGGTCTAGAGACCGAAACCGTGGTCATTCCGATGTGCCATCCGGATGGCACCACCACGCGCACCTTGTGCGTATCCAGTCAAGTGGGTTGCGCGATGGGTTGCCGTTTCTGCGAAACCGCGCAAATGGGATTGATGCGCAGCCTCTCGGCTGCAGAAATCGTTGCGCAACTCCATGCCGCGCGCTTCATGGTTGGCGATGCCGCTACGGGAAGTCCTGGTTTCCCCATTAAGAACGTGGTCTTCATGGGGATGGGCGAACCGATGGACAACATTGATGCGGTCCTCAAAGCCATTCAGGTGATCACCGACCGCAACGCCTACGAGGTAGCGCCAATTCACGTCACCGTCAGTACCGTTGGACGAATTGACGGTATTCGGCGCTACGGAGAGTTCATCTCGCAGACGGGATTTCACCGGCTCAATCTCGCGGTGAGTCTGAACGCCCCGAATGATCAGATTCGCTCCGAGATTATGCCCATCAATCGCTCGGAGCCGATTGCCGACCTGATGGCCGCGCTCTTGGCGTTCCCGAAACGGGTGAATGCTGCCATTTGCGTGGAGTATGTGTTGATTCCAGGGGTCAACGATGCCCAGGAGCACTGCGATGAGGTCTGCGCGTTGCTTCGGCCGCTGCGGTGCTCGCTGAATGTCATCCCGTACAACCCGCGTCGCGGTTCGCCGTGGCCGGCGCCGGAAGAGCCTCGTGTGCAGGAATTTGTTGCGCGAGCCATTGCCAACGGACAATTCTGTAAACGCCGAGGAACCAAGGGTCGAAGTGCAATGGCGGCGTGCGGCC
>JBILYM010000274.1:0-3378 GCA_044377725.1 Phycisphaerales bacterium | reverse complement strand
GTTGATTTCGACGGTCGCATTCTTGCACAGGCGGAGCCCGGTCCGTTCACGAAGGTGGTGGTGGCGCCCATTGATATCGGTGCACTGCGCGCTGAACGGATGCGTCGACGCGGCCATGACATGATGGGTCATCTGCGCACCGAGGCGTACACGTACTTGCAGAAGCCGGGCTTCCCGCGTGCGGGCAGTGGCGATATCAGTATCGAGTCGATTGACGCGCGGATTGCGAAGGAGAAGGCGAAGAAGGGGTGATGGGAGTGGGCGCTGGATCTTGATGAGTGCATGCGCGGTTCGATTGAGTTCGATCAGTGATTTCAGTGTTCAACAAGCTGCGTTCGTCAAAACCGTCAAGCAATGCAAACGCCCCGGGCAGATGACCGGGGCGTTTGCGTTGTTATGCAATGTGCGATCAGCCCTTGCTGATTTCGTTCCAGTTGACGATGTCCCAGAAGGCCTTCAAGTATTCGGCGCGGCGGTTCTGGTAGTTCAGGTAGTACGCGTGCTCCCAGACGTCGATACCGAAGAGCGGCGTGCCGGTGACATCGGCAATGCCTTCCATCAGCGGGTTGTCCTGGTTCGGCGTGCTGCTGATCACCAATGAGCCGTCTGCCTTGCGCACCAACCACGCCCAGCCACTACCGAAGCGCTTCATGCCCGCGTCAGCAAACTGCATCTTGAAGTTGTCCATGCTGACGAAACTCTTGTCGATCTCCGCGGCGAGCGCTGCACTCGGCGCGCCGCCCTGACCCTTTGGGGCCATCCACTTCCAGTACATCGAGTGGTTCCAATGTCCGCCGCCGTTGTTGCGGACGGCAGCCTTCACGGCGTCCGGTGCATCCTTGGCCTTGCGGCAGATTTCGTCGATCGACATCGCCGCCCACGGCGTTCCATCGATGGCCTTGTTGAGATTGTCAACATAGGCCTGATGATGCTTGGTGCGATGGATGTTCATCGTCTTGGCATCAATGGTTGGTTCGAGGGCGTTCTCAGCGTACGGAAGTTCTGGCAATGTGAATGGCATCTTTTTCTCCTTGGATGCGTGGGGGGTTGACTGAAAGACGGTGGCGGCGCTGGCGGATCCCGCAGTAACGGCTGCCGCGGCAATTCCGATCGACGCAGCAATGAAATTGCGGCGGTCAGAATTGTTTGGCGCGGAGCCGGCGGGCTGATCAGCGTTTGCCATGGGAGGTGAAGGATAGCCACGCTGCTACGCTTTGGGGATGAAATCGGTCGCGCGTGCCATGGATGCCAACGCCAATCGTGCGCGCGAGGCGCTGCGCGTGCTCGAAGACGCCGCACGGTTTGTGTTGGACGACACCACCCTTTGCACACAATTCAAAGAAATCCGCCACGGTTTGCAGGGTGCGCTATCGGTTCTGCCGACCGGCTGGCTTGAGGCGAACCGAGACGCCGCGCACGATGTGGGTACGACCATTGCCGGCGCGCATGAATCCGCGCGTTCAAGCCATCACCATGTGACGGCCGCCGCTGGCAAGCGTCTCGGCGAAGCGCTTCGGTCTCTTGAAGAATGCATGAAGACGATTGACCCGGTCGCAGCGGGCGCGCTGGAGCAATTGCGCTACCGCGGATACGACGCCGAACGCGACCTACTGATGCGCATGGGAAGCGCCGCACGTCGGCAGTGGCGCGTGTGCGTCTTGCTCACCGAATCGCTGTGCGTTCATCCGTGGCAGCAGGTACTCGCCGCAGCGATCGCCGGCGGTGCTGATTGCATTCAAGTGCGCGAGAAGGACATGCAGGGGCATGAACTTGCGGAACGCGTGCGCATGGTGATTGCGGCTGCGCGACCTGCGGGTGTGAGCGTGGTTGTCAATGATCGTGCGGACATTGCATTGGCGTGCGGCGCGGATGGCGTTCATGTTGGTCAGGGCGACATGTCAATCGCCGATGTTCGACGTATGGCGGGGACGTCGCTCTCGGTTGGCGTCAGTACGCATTCCATCATCGAAGCACGCGCTGCCCGTGATGCGGGCGCCGATGTCTGCGGCGTCGGTGCAATGTTTGCTACCAGCGTGAAGCCGGCGATCGCTCCGAGCGGGACGAACTATTTGCGCGCGTACCTTGCCGAGTGCGCGCGTGTTCCACACTTGGCGATCGGCGGGATTACGCCTGCAAATATTGGTGAATTACATGCGGCCGGTTGCCAAGGCGTGGCGGTCAGTTCGGTGGTGTGCGGCGCGCAGGATCCTGCACGGGTCGTACGGTCACTGCGCGATGTGCTTGTTGGAGCCGATGCGTCATGATCGATGCCGGTACAGCGGACGGTGCAGGTACTGGTATCCCCGCTCATTCCAGAGCAGCCGCAGCAGCACAGCCCCAAGTCACCGATCTCCGATTCACGCTGCTCGGCACCGGCACCAGTTCCGGCATCCCGGTGATCGCCTGCGATTGTCCCACATGCACCAGCACTGATCCGCGCGACCGCCGAACGCGTGTCGGCGCGATGCTTGAGTTCACCGATCCTACGGGTGCGCCGCGCGTCATCCTGATCGACTGTCCACCGGACCATCGTGAGCACGCACTGCGACACCGCATCCGACGTGTTGATGCAATCCTCTTTACGCACTCTCATGTTGATCATGTCTTTGGACTTGATGATGCGCGTCTCTACAACGTCACTATGAAAGCGCCGATCAACCTGTACGCAGAGCGCACGGTGATTGACGAACTGACGCGTATTTATGATCACATCTTTCGCCCGCACCGCAATGTCAACAAGAGCTTTGTTGCCGATGTGGTTACAGCGGTGGTGGAGCCTGGTCGCGCGGTGCATCTCTTTGGAATCGATGCAACGCCAGTGCGCCTCTTGCATGGCGCGCTGCCGATCCTGGGCTGGCGCTTCGACGCAGCAGCAGGGACTCCGAGTGTGTTGCCAGCGTCCGGCACGCACGCGACGCTGCCGATCGCCTACTGCACCGATGTCAACGCCATTCCGCCGGAATCATGGTCGGCGCTCGCCGGGCTCGATCTGTTGGTGCTGGACATGCTTCGGGAGCGCAAGCATCCCACGCACTTCAGCCTGAGTGAGTCACTTGACGTTGCCGCGCAACTGGCCGCGCGGCGCACGGTGTTCACACACATGACCCACGATGTCCGCCACGCCGAACTGTCCGCCCGGCTTCCTGCCGGGGTGGAACTTGGGTTTGACGGCATGCAGTGCTGAGCGAACCGCCCGGAACTCCGTGAATTCGTGGCTTCGGCAGCGAGCGCTCCTGATCCGCTATCATCTCACCCCCTATGGCACAGCTACGCGAAATCAAGAAGCGCATGGGCGCCGTGAAGACGATTCAGCGCATCACTAAGACGATGCAGATGATCGCTACCGCTAAGTTCACGGCGGCGCTTGCGCGTGCCAAG
>JBILYM010000052.1:0-10024 GCA_044377725.1 Phycisphaerales bacterium | reverse complement strand
TGCACCTGCTCCGTGCCGATGCAGAAGCACCCAACCGCAAGCAGACGATCGGCCGATTCCAGCGCGCGGGCCGTAACGCGGGTCTTGGAGCGAATGCCAAGAATGCTCACGCCCTTGAGAGCGCGGGCAAGTTCATCCTCCGCAAGTGCATCGCTCAGCGTTTCAACGCGGTATCCCTCATCGCGCAACACTTGCGCCGCGTCAGCGTGGATGTTCTCGCACAACAGCGCAATCATGCGGCTCTTGGGGAAACTTGGCGAACCGGGCAATCGGTACAGCCACAGCACCTCGTCAACCGTGCGCGCCACGCGATCCGCGCGCGCCACCACTGCCTCGCGCTCAATGTTTTCGCAGTACGCAACGAATTCATGAGCCGCGCCGGCATCGCGAATCTCCGCGTCAGTGACGCCATCGCCAATCGCCACAATCCGACCAGGGAGTTTCAACGCACGAACTACTTTCGCCTTGCCCCCCGGCTTAGCCACCGGATTGGCGACGTCATAGCCCACCACTGCAGCGCCCTTCCATCGAAACTCGTTGCAGTGAATTCGCTCCGGCGGAATTCCAAGTTCCGCGCACACCGGCTCCACGTACTCCCGGAAACCGCTCGACACCACATGAATGCGATCCGCATTGCGGCGCACCGCGGCGATGTGCTTTCGAAACGACGGACTCAGTCGACGCTTGAGAAGCTTGACCAGCGCATCCACATGGGAACGTTTGATCGTGAGCATCGCCAAACGACGGCGAAGACTCTCATCAATACCGATAGCACCAGTCATCCCATCGCGCGTGATCGCCTCGATCGCCTCCATGGTGCGGATGCGTTGCGGATCATCCGCAAGCGCCAGGCGCGCCAGTTCATCGAGGCCTTCGATCGCCACGATGGTGCTGTCAAAGTCGAAGATCAGTTGGACGGGTTGCGCTTCGGCGGGTGTGCGCGACATCGGGGTTCCTGCTGCGGAGAGTGCGAAGCTGTGGTGTACCGCAGCCGACGCGCTTTGTGTTTGCGGGTGCGGGTGGCCGGTCAATCACGCCGTCCTTGTCGGCATCTACTCCGGGACCCTTGTGCTCCGGCACAAGCAACGGCACGATGTAACCGCCATCAAGAACAATCGCGTGACCCCACTGCCACTCAACCTTGGTAATCGCCCCCGCGACCATGCCTCCAACCAGCACCATGCCCGCTGAAGGTGCGGCGTTGACGATCGGAGCCCGTAGGAACACCATGGAATGTGCTGATACTTTGACTGGAATGAGGCGCGTGCCACCGCCGATTGGAATCGGCTGCCCCAACTCCCCGGTCACCGAACACGGGGCGCCCTGCTGTGGAATTCGCCCACTTTTAATGCCGTTTCTGATGGTCGCCGTCAATCGTTCCACCAGTGCTCCGGAACACCCCAGGCGCTCCAAAGCCGTTCGCGCCTTGTCGAGGAGCTTGGCCGTGGCGGGCGCGTCAGGATCGGTGGCCGCGAGCAATGGGATGAAACTATCTAACACTGGGCTCACGCGCGCGGAATTCAAACTGAAGCCCGTGCCCTGGCAGGCTCCGCAGTCTTCGCGCGTCTCGCGCATGGTGGGGACCGCCCGCGCCGCGGTGAGATCTCGATGCCGCGTCACTTTCGTACCAGTTCCTGTGCAACGTGGGCACTGCAGCGTGCGCGTCAGCGCCATGACACGACCCACAAATACATCTGGCGGCACCGCTGGCGAAACCACCACCTCCGGCACCATGGCACCGGCGGGCAGCGAAATCGGGAAATCAGCCGCGGCCTGCACAACACCCTTGCCCGCACCTTTGGGCTTCACGTCGCCCTCTGCGGAACGCCCATACGAAAGCGCCGCGATGACCCCGAGCAGCAGCACCACCACCAAACACCTGCGAATTGTTGAATTGCCCACCATCACCGCAGGGTAACGATCACCGGAACCGAAACCGAAATTGCTGCGGAATTTCTATAAATCGCGCCGGCCCACTGCGCACTCACATCAATCCAACGCCGACTGATTTCCAATACAGATCGCCAATAGGTCGGCGCGGGAAATTGGCTTCAAATAGAAGCCCTCACAGCCAGCTTTGAGCGCACGGTCACGCTCAACACTCAGCGCTGCCGCGGTGAGCGCAACAATCCGACCGCGGTAACCGCGCGCACGAATGCGCTCCGTTGCTTCGATCCCATCGATACCAGGCATCTGCACGTCCATGATCACTAAATCCGGGCAATAGCCCCCATCAAAGCGCGCTACCGCGCTCAATCCGTCCGATGCAATGTCGACATGCGCACCCGCCAGCGACATCAGCGCGGACAGAATCCGCTGCGAGTCAATGCTGTCTTCCACCAGCAGGATGTTCTTACCCGCCAGTGGACCATCCGCACTGCGGGGCGTGAGCATCGACGGCGTCGGCAGCGGGAACACCAACGCTGGCTGGGTGACATCCGATTCAAAGATCAACGTAAAGACACTGCCCCGCCCAAGTTCACTGGCAACGTCAATTCTGCCCCCAAGCAGCACTGCCAACGGGCGACTGATCGCCAACCCAAGCCCAGTTCCACCGTGTCGTCGTGTGTAACTCGTATCAAACTGCGAGAACGGCTCAAAGAGTCTCGGGATGGTCTCCTCGGACATACCGCAACCGGTGTCATGCACCGCAATGCGCGTCTCCACGCGCGCACCCGATTGCTGCGCCGACACCACCACGCGCACTGATCCCTGGTCTGTAAATTTCACGGCGTTTCCAACAAGGTTGAGCAGCACTTGCCGAATACGTACCGCATCACTGCAAATTGGCAGCATGGCCGCGTCGCCCTGTATTTCTTTGACTAGGGAAATTCCCTTGGCAACGGCACGCATATGCAGCAGTTGCACCACATCGCGCACGATGTCCGGAACCACCACTTCGGCGATATCGATAGTGCATCCGCCCGCCTCAATCTTGGCAAGGTCAAGAATGTCGTTGATGATCGCTAGCAAATGATCACCATTGCGGCGAATGGTTTCTATGTATTCGATTCGCTCAGCGGGATCGACCCCGTCATCGCCAAGGAGTTCAGAGAACCCAAGAATCGCCGTCATTGGCGTGCGGATTTCATGAGAAATATTGGCAAGAAAGTTCGACTTGGCTCTATTCGCTTCCTCAGCACGAACACGTAGGTCGCGCTGCACGCGCTCCTGCGCGGTGAGCCTGGTGACCATGCGCTCAAAGTCCTGCAGCTGCGAATTCATCGCCTCAATGACCATGGCATAGTCGGCACTACCGTCATGAGGCGCGAAATCAGTAATGCCTACCGGCCAGGCCCAGATGGACGTGTTGTCCACGATCCGTGGCGATCCAACAAATACCAACTCACCTGCGGGCAATATGGCAAACTGTCCGCGCATCTGCTGCTGGGTGTTACGAATACCCAGAAGCGTCAATTGCCCCACTGAGCTACGAACGGCTGCTAACGAGTCCGCCCGCGGTCGCAACACCTGAAAAACATCAAGAAATTGAGCCCCAACACAATCGGGGAGCACCTTGGCCATACTGATGCCAGTGCTGACAATCACGCCATCTCCGCCAATCACAAAGTGAAATGGGAACAGCGTGTCCAGGAGTAATTGTGCCTCTATGTTCACTACTACTCCGCCTGTTCTAGAAACTCAACGAGGAATACGTCATGATCAGCACCGCTCTCGCGATCCTCAATCTGCGTCACTGCGATTGTCTCACCGTACATGGCGCCCATCCCTTCAAGTACCCCCTTCACGAACGGTGCCAGACCGGACCGCGATGAGAAATAGTGAACACGGATAGCACCATTTTCCAATGTTTCAGCACGAAACTGCGGCATGGTGACGCCCGGGAATGCCAAAGCCAATCGTGCGTGCATGGCGTCAAGTGCCGGCAACATTTCCCGCACATTGGTACCCATGGAGTGCATCACCTTCCCCCACGGCTGGCGCTCGGCATAGACCATCCAAAAGTGCCCGAACGCTTGCAGCGCGTCGGCGAGCGGTACGCCAAGACGACGTGCTACCGCTGCAGCAAGATCAAATGTCACCTGATCTGGATACGGCCGCATGATGACAAACACCGGCTCAGCGACGCCCGCGTCCGCGCAGATGGCAGCCCACACTTCTTCGCCGTGACGCTCGACAACCATCTCCTGTAGTGCGTGATTCACCATTCCAAGCATGAGCTATTACTCCGATGTGTGTGCGGGACGAGTACGAACCATAAACGCATCGCACGGTGCGCCTGCGTCCTTGGCAGCGATCTGTTTGATATCCACCTGTTCGCCGTACATGTTTCCGATGCCCTGCACGAGACCAAGTACAAATGGCGCAAGTCCGGGGCGATGCGATCGATACTCCAATAGCACCCCGCCATCGCGCGGCTCGGTGCGAAAAGATGGCGGCTCGAGCGCTGGGAAGCTGACCGCAATCCGGGTGTGCATGGCGTCGAGCGCAGCGAGTAGCTCATAGGTGTTGCTCCCAGACGCCTTCATCAATTTTCCCCAGGGGCCCCTGCCCGCAAACTCAATCCAATAGATGCCGAACGCGTGCAGTACATCAGCGATCGGCATGTTCATGTGCTCGGCGACAGCGGTCGCAAGCGCATAGGTCACTGCATCCGGATATTGCTTCATCATGACGAAGGCAGGATCCTCTACCCCCGCGCGCGCCTTGATCAATTCCCATTGCGGTGCTCCAAACTTCTCAGTGACCATCGCCTCGATTGCCTGATTGACCATGCCGTACATGCGAATCTCCTGAGCAGGTTTGTGACAGGTTGCGGGGGGGTACCAAACGACCGGCGACGCCCCACGGAATACGCGGCTACCGCATGGGAATTTAGAATCATAGACACGGATCGCACTTGACACTATCCCGCCGATTCAGGCTAGCGATCCCACCTTGCCTGATCGTGCGGTTGCACGGACAAACTATGCTGATTGGATGACTTGGTACTCCACCCCTTGCTTACACGGCGAATTTTGTTGGCACGATCTGAACACGCGCGATGCCGCTGGCTCCACGGCGTTCTATTCAGCACTGTTGAATGCCAGTGCTACCACCATTCCGATGCCGCATGGCGACTACACCATACTGACCATCGGCTCGCACACGCTGATGGGCATGATGCCAATCAACGCGACGTCTCCAGCGGATGTTCAGGCGCATTGGATCGGCTACATCGCGGTGGACGACATTGAACTGATGACGGCTCGCGCCGCTGAACTGGGAGCAACCATCCGCACGCCGGTGACGCAGGGTTCTATGGGGCGCTCGAGTGTGATCAGCGACCCAACCGGCGCAATATGCGCGCTGTTCCAAGCAGACGCCGGCAAGACGGACGGAATGAACGAACGTGGTCCAGGCGCCGTCGTCTGGAACCACTTGGTGACACGCGATCCAGCCCGCGCTGTTGAGTTTTATTCTGCATTGCTCGGTTGGGAGTCGGAACTTCCGCCCGATGGCGGCGACGATGGCGCACGACGCATGAACGCGCACGGACGCTCCGTCGCAGGCATCATGCCCACCGCACACCCCGATGACCGGTCCGCGTGGCTGACCTTCATTTGCGTTGAGCGCATTGAAGAAGCAAGTCGGACCGCTACGCAACTTGGAGCCACCGCACTCACGGATGTGGTTGGATTCCCGAGTATTGGATCAGTGGTGGTGCTGCGAGACCCGCAAGGCGCCACCTTCTGCGTGGTCGAGCCGGCGCAGCGCAGCGAACCATAAATCCAGGTTGCTACGCTCACTTCACTGTCAACACCGGCACATCAAAGAGCAACGCGATGTAGGTGACAAACAGTGCAAGGTGCACAACACCCTGCATGGGATTGGCGCGCCCGTGCGTGAAGTTCACGATCGATATGAGCATCGTGCCAATCAATAGCGCAATCTCCGGAAGCGGCAGCCCAAGCTCAATGTGCTGACCAAGCATCCGGGCCAGTATCAGGACGGCAGGAACAGTGAGCCCAATGGTGGAGAGCGCTGAACCCAAGAGGATGTTCATGGTGCGCTGCATGGAATTGCGGCGCGCGGCCTTGATAGCGGCAAGGCCTTCTGGCCCAAGCGCCAAGCATGCCACCAGTACGCCCGCGATCGCTGGCGGCAATCCGGTCTGCCTGAGAAATCCAACAGTGGACTTACCGAGCGATTCAGCAAGCACTACCACCACGACCAGCATCACCACCAATCCCGTCACGTCACGCCAAAGTGGCTTGATGAGCGCTATATGGTGGTCTGCACCTCCAGAGTGAAGCGTCTGCTGCGAATCAGGATGTACCCGACCAATGTCGTTGACCTGTTCGGCATCAACTTCCGCGGACTCGTGTGCAAAGAACGAGCGGTAACGGGAGGTCTGCATCCACAGAAATGCCCCGTACATCAACACTGAAGCGGCTGCTACAAAGATCTCCATGCGCGGCGTCATAAACCCGCCCGGCTCCGACTCGGTGAGCCGCGGCAGAACCAAGGCAATCAACGCCAGCGGAATGATCAGGGTGATGTACGAGGCGGACGACTGCAGATTGAAGAATTGCTCGCGACGATTAATCCCACCCGCAAGGAGCGCCATGCCAACCAGCCCATTCATGATGATCATGAGGGTTGAGAACATGGTGTCACGAGCAACGGTTGGCTCGCTACCGCCACCGAGCATCATGGCGGCCACGATGGAGACTTCAATTACAACCACCGACAGCGTCAGAATCAGTGTGCCGATGGGCTCACCAAGTCGGTGCGCAACCATGTCCGCGTAGTGCGAGGCGGAATAGGCGCAGGCGAGGATCACTGTGAAGAGCCAGATAAAAGTGGCTACTGAGGGCTGCGCACCGCCCGGCCCACGGCTAGCCACCACGTGAAGCACGATGGTGCCGAGGCCAAGGAGGAGCGGCAGGTGGTGCCGAAAGCGAGTCCAGTTCATGAATGGCAGAGAGTAGGGGTAGGAGGCCCACTGCGGCGGCTTCTGCGGCTTTCAATATGAAGGAAATTAGTGATGACCATTCGTGACATGACGGAAATTGGGGCTATATTCGATTAGGCCATTCTTTTGCCATCGAAGCCCGGGCGTCTCAGGAACGTTGAACACCGGGCGGCACCCTTATCCAGAGACGATCCAGACATGCAGGACATTCCGAGCACCACTGAATCTGCACGGGCGGACATTGCCCTCACTGGCCAACGGGCCGGCACGTTTGAGTCCGCAGCCAAACGCGCGCTTGAGCGCCTGCGCGGAGCAACGAGGTCCACCATTGATTCCGCGGGTCTGAGCGACGTGAACTCCCTGGCGCTGAGTCGCAAACTGGCCATCGACAAGAGCCTTTCATGGCGCATGGTGCGATTCGTGGAAGAGCCGAACGCCTTCAGCGCCAGTAAGCACCTTCCGGGAGTAGCGGGCCTCCGCATCTTTGCGCGCGCAGTCAGCGCCGCTGGTGCCACCGCCGGCGCGGTAGCCCAATTTGATGCCGCACTTGAAGAACTAGAGAGCGTCATCGCCAAGCATGCCGGCACAGGTGCTGCGTTCCGCGCGCTCCTGACGCAATGCACCGACGAGCCGCAAACAGACGATCGTGCCATCGGCTTTCGGCGCAGCGCCTTTGAGGCAAACGCCGCGCTGTGGGGCATCCAAGCACGCACGCGACTGATGATGGCATTCCTCACTGTTGGCGAACGCGGCGCCGTTGATGTTGCGTTGGTCAGTGGATTTCTTGACCTCCGCCGTAGCCGACGCGACCTTTCATGGCCAGTGGCGCGCCGTCGAGTCCTCGGTCACGAAGGACGCAGCAGTGCTGGCATTGCTCTACCACTTGATCCTTCCGTCGCGCGCGACGCTGCACCGATGCTGTCGGAGTACGCCACCATCCGCGGCGAGAGCCTGCGCCCGATTGGAACCGACCATGGGTTCTGGTACGAACTTCCTGAAGGAGACATTGGCCTCCGAGGCGCGGTCGACTGCGTCTTTGGCGAACGACTTCCCGGTGCAGGACCTGCGCTTCGGGATGGCGCTGTGGAAGACGCGGAGGTGATGCTCCGCGTCGACCTCCCCGTGGAATATGTGCTGTTAGAAGTGTTTATTGAGCGCGCCATTCCGGTCACTGGCAGCCCAACGGTTTCGCAATACAGTCTGCTCACTGGCGGCAGCGGTGAAAATTCACCTGACCGCGAGCGGGGGCGAATTCCGGTTGCCGATCAAGTAGAGGAGTTAGGCAAGGATCTACGAACGTGGTCAACGCCGATTGCGCCACGACATTGGGAAATGGTGAACGACTGCATGCAGTGGATGTCACGAACGCCCGCGGACTTCAGCGCGCACCGCGTAAGTATGCAGTGGCCATTGATGCCAACCGCCGTGGTGCTCTCCACTTTGCTGGGACGTGGTAGCTGAGTTCCGTCAGATTGACCGTCGCACCAATGCCGTGCCAACGGTCAATCCAAACACCCCGATCGCAGCGAGCACTGCGAGAGGTAGCAGCATTTCTGACATGCCCCAGCTGCGCCAAGTGGCGCCCTCGGCAGCCATCACCGCCCACTTGAATGGGCTGAGGTTGCTGGCAACGCGAAGAAATGGCGGCATAAACACAATCGGCACCGTTCCGCCACCGATCATGGCAAGCACCAAGAGCACTGCGCGACCCGCGCCTTGCGTCCCGCCCTGCGTGCGGAAACCGGCCGCCAGAAGCATCATGATGCCCGAGAATCCAAACGCGGTCACCAACGTCACCACCACCATGAGCGGCCAGTGTGACACTTCAACGCGGAACAAGAACATGCCAAAGAACACCAGCATCCACTCCGTGGCCAGGCACGTCACGAAGCACGCCAGCGCCTTACCAAACAAGATCTGATTTGGACTCATCGGCGAAACCAAGAGGCGAACCAGCGTGCCGCGCTGCCGTTCTTCTGCAATTCCTGATCCAAACGACAGTACTGCACCAAACAGCGCCCACGCAATCCCCTGCATGAAGGAGATTGCAAAGCTGTTCGCGGGGACACCAGGGCGCATCGATAGTTCCGCAATTTCCACAGTCACCGGTTTCCAATCGCCAAGTGATTGAGGCTGCTTGGCGGCTGACCCGTCCGCGGCCGGGGCAGACATCGTGCGGGCGCGCGAAAGTGCCGTGCGAATGGCCAACCGATCAGTGAACGAGAAGTCGGAAGCCTTGAGTGATTCCTCCGTCCGGTCAAGAACCCGCGCAAATTGCACCGGGTCACCCACCGCTGCAAAGACGGTACGGAAGGCAACCTCATGAATCTTGCCAACCAGCATGGCGCCTTCGGCACGGCGTGATGGATCAACTACCAATCCCAGCTTGGCGCCGCCGCCTGAGAACACTGCGTCAACACCCTCGGCATAGGTGGCTGGCACAATCACGAGCGCTACCGCGTCTCCGCGACGGACCAACTGCTCGCCGGCAGCGCGTGCATCGGTGACGGTCAGTTTGAATCCACCATCTTCATCAAGCGCCTTCATCAACATGGCGGCTGCTGGCGATGGCTGCTCTACGAACGCGGCTACACGGAGCGGCTCGCTGGTAGTTCCGCTAAAGACGTAACCAAAGAACAGCGCAATTGCCAATGGAAATACGAAGGTAAAGAACGCCGCGGCGCGATCGCGCAATAAGAGCCGTAGGTCCTTGAGTGCTAGAAATACAGCGGCGCGCATTAGTCTCGAAGCCGCCTTCCGGTGAGCGCAAGAAAGACCATTTCTAAATCCGGTTGTTCAATACGGACGGCGGTGGCACCACCTTCTGCCAGGGCGCGCTCAATTTCCCGCAGCGGCTCGCGAGTACGCACGCGATGTTCACCGGTCAGCGAATCAACCGTCACCACACTTTCACCGCCGTGCGCTGCAATCAATTCCGCCACCGTGCCAATCGCGAGCACCCGACCGCGATCCATGATGGCGACGCGTGAACAGATGCGTTGCGCCTCTTCCATGTAGTGAGTGGTGTAGATCACCGCTCGACCCTCAATGGCGAGACGCTGCACGACGTCAAGAATCGCGGTGCGACTTTGCGGATCGACTCCG
>JBILYM010000051.1:0-10036 GCA_044377725.1 Phycisphaerales bacterium | reverse complement strand
TGTCGTACTACTCATGTCAGCCCTACACTTTCGGGATGCTTTGGCAGCCAGCATTGCCCGATCGTTACCTGCACATGGCCGACGCTGATCTGGCGGCGGGGATTCGTGCGCGGAAACGTGAGTTGGGGAATCGAGTGTTGATTCTTGGGCACCACTATCAACAGGATGATGTTGTTCAACATGCAGACCTCACCGGTGACAGCCTGAAGCTGAGTCAGATGGCTGCTGAAGAAGCCGAGCGCCGTGGGAGTGAGTGGATTGTTTTTTGCGGCGTGCACTTCATGGCCGAAACCGCTGACGTGTTGACGAGTGAGCATGTCAAGGTGGTGCTTCCGGATCTATCCGCGGGATGCTCGATGGCGGACATGGCGCACTATGACGAGGCGGTGGATGCGTGGGAAGCCATTGAGCGTGCGACCAAGGGCACGAAGGCTCGCATTGTGCCTATTACCTACGTTAATTCCAGCGCGGCTATCAAGGCGTTTGTTGGTTCGAAGGGCGGGGCGTGCTGCACAAGTTCCAATGCTTCGCAGGTGTTTGACTGGGCACTCGCGGGTGGTGATACGCCGCTTGCTACGGGCGAAGAGGTGAAGATTCTCTTCTTGCCGGACCAACATCTTGGGCGCAATACTGCAAAGCGCAAAGGATTTGTTACCGAGTTTGATGCACGCCCGGGTACGCCCGCGCAGACTGCGCTGTGGAATCCGAAGAAGGACCAAGGCGGGCTCGCTGATGCGGAGATTCGCGCTGCGCGTGTCTTGCTTTGGGCGGGGCATTGCAGCGTTCACAAGATGTTTCGACCCGAGCATGTTGATCAGGTGCGCGCGGAGTTTGCAGATCGCGGCGGGATCACTGTCATGGTGCACCCGGAGTGTTCGCAAGATGTTGTTGATGCAGCGGACGTCAGTGGATCCACTGAACACATTATTCAAACTATCGAACGCGCTCCGCCCGGTAGTCGCTGGGCCATTGGCACCGAGATCCATTTGGTGAACCGGATCGCACAGGCTGCCGCGAAGCGTGACGTCTTTGTGCGCATTCTTTCTGACTGTCAGTGCTTATGCACAACGATGTACCGCATTGATCAGCAGCACCTGCTCTGGGTGCTCGATGGCATCGCCGAGGGGCGTTCGCCGAATGTGGTTCAGGTGCATCCAGAGGCGCGCGCGCTGGCCCGTGTGGCGCTACAGCGGATGTTGCGGCACTCGGGTGTGGCGCAGACCGGGGCGGTACCGACGCGTACCGATGGGGCGGCTGCCCTCGTAGACTGACGGCGTGAACGAGCAAGCGAATTCTTCAGTCAGTCCTGCGCCCGCCCCAAAGTCAAGCATGAAACGCACCATGCTGATCGCCGCTGCGGGCGTGGTTTTGCTGTTGCTGACGTTGTTGGCTTCCGCCCCAACGCTGGTCAGTTGGGGATTGTTTCGAGGCACCATCATTTCTGCAGTTTCCGGCGCTGTGAACGGCACCGTGACCATCGATGAACTGAGCGTTGGTTGGTTCAGCGGAGTGCGGGTTCGTGGCTTCACGATTGATGATCCGGCTTCGGGGAATCGCGTGAGTGCGGACGTGTCTGCGGAGCAAGGTGTTTGGAAATTGCTGACCGCTGGGGTCCGTGGTCTTGATGTTCATGTTTCGGGATCGGTCAAGACGCGACGCGCGGCGGATGGAACGTTGGGTATCACCAAGCTCATACGATCGGATACTTCAGGATCGCCAGCAGCCAGTGCGGCGAAGTCGGAAGGCGCAAAGTCGGCCAGCATCCTGCCCGCGGGTCTTGATGTTGTAGTGACCATCGATGGCATCGCGGTTGAGATTCTTGAGGAGAGTGGTGCAACGTACGCGGCGGTTCGTGATTTCAAGGGATCTGCGCGCCTAGTAACCGGCGGTGACACGCAAGTGAAGTTCACCGCGCGCACGGAAGTGCAGGGGACTACCGGCGCAGTGGACGTAGAAATTTCAGCACCCGGACTGTTTGACGCTGCGGGCGCGTTGCACTTGCAGGGCACTGCGGTGACAGCAACGGTGAAGGCTTCTGACGCGGCATTGAACGCCGCGGGATTGTCGATCCGTATCAATGAATTGAGCGTGGCTCTGAAGAGCGCGGACATGACCGGCGCAATCAATGCGGATGTGACCATGCGTGTGGCGCTTGATGGTCAGCCGGAGAGCGCGTTGAGTTCAACGCTGCGCTTCGATCGGCTGCTTTCTGCGAGCGCGGAACCGATTTTTGATCTCTCCGCCATCCATGGAACGGTTCGTGCAGAAGCGATTCCAACCGCGCCATTTGAGCGGTTTGTTGCAGGAAGCGGAGCGGTGCTAGCGCGTGATGTTGGCAAGCGCGTTGACTTCAATGCCACGTTTGCGGATGCCACCGGTGGTGCCATTTCCATCGAGCTGCGCAGTGACGTGGTGACGGCGCGAGCGGAGGGATCGATTGATCCAGCAACGCGTGCAGCCACGTTGCGCACCGTTGAGGCGGATGCGACACTGGCTCCGGCATTGCTTTCTGCGCTCGGTGACATTGTGGTCACGGCACCGGCGCGGATGTCGTTGCGCGCGAAGGATGTGGCGGTTCCGGCAGCGGCGGCGGATGGGTCATTTCCTGAAGCGCAAGTTCGATTTGATGCGATCGTCACCTTGGCGCTCGCCGGATTGCAGGTGCCAGGTCCCGATGGTCGGGTGGCCTTGGATATTTCGGAATTGCGCGCGACCGCCAAAGCAGCGCCCCTGGCAAGCGGGCTGGTGGTTGATCTATCGGCGGTCTCCATGGGTGCAGCGGCACAGGTTCCACTGCGAGCCACGGCCTCTATTCAGCGCGGAGGTGCGTTCGGCATCAACGGCACGGTGCGCGTCGTGGCGCTGCCCACCGCGTTGATTCGTCCGTTCTTGCCGAAAGATTTGCCCATTGATTTGGCGCAGGATGTTGGCCCGGCAATTACCTCACTTGATGCAACGATTGCCGCAGGCGATGAACCAGCAATCACCGTTGCGCTTGAGTCTGCCAAAGTAGCTGTTGCCATGCAGGGTGTGGTGCACGCGGATCGATCGATTCACCTTTCCAAGGGTGCAACCGTCACTATGCGCGCCATTCGCCCGGCGCTGGTTGCGCTGTCGGGTGTAACGGTAGCTGCGCCGATTGATGCGGCCATCACTATCAATGCGCTCTCGCTGCCTGCCCCGAAGTCCTTGGTAGTTTCAGGGATTGGCGTCGATGCGACTCTTGCCGCAAGTAAGACGGGTGGCGGTGCGATCACTGCGACCATCGGAAGTGGTGATGGCGCGCGGGTTCTAGTGGTTGAATCCCTGCGCGCATCGGTGAAGTCGGAGGCCATTGGCAGTGCAGTGCAGGCGACGGTCGATACCAAGGTTGATGGAATTGTTGTGAAAGTCAGTGCGGATGCGCGTGGCTTGAAGTCGTTTGCAGCCAGGGATATTGAAAGTGCAGCATTGTTGGTGGATGTGCAAATGTCGGGCATCACGTCCGAGCGCCTTGCGAAGGAAGTCCCTTCGGCGGCGAAGGTGATCCGCGAACTGAGTGCGGGAAACATGGACGCGTCGTTCCATTACGAAGGCTCCACGCTTGATGGCAAGGGTCGCGTGGCGGTCAAGGCGGTCGGAGTTGAATTGAGTGCAAATGCAGCACTTTCTCAACAAGCACTCATAGTGGACGCCATTGTTTCCGCTGATGTGTCCCCGGCTCTGTTGGCAGCCGCCGCAGAACTTCCTGTGAAACTTGCCGCACCCGCTCATGTGGACGTCAAGCTCGACAGTGTCACCATGAAGCGAACGGTTCCGTGGGAATTTGCGGCGCCCACTGCAGCGCACGCGGAACTGCGCATTCCTGCCGTGGTAATCGCGGGGGTTCCTGGTGTGGCCGCAGATGTTGGGTTGACCGACATGGTGCTTGACACCAACGTGATGCTCGGCGCCAAGATGGCTGCGCGGGGCACGCTCACGTCAAAGATTGCCGCACACAAGGGGAACAAGCGTGCGCCGCTTGCGCCGCTCAGCGCACACTTTGCATGGACTGATGCGGGTGCATCGCCCGCCTCGTGGACGGCCGATGCGGATTTGGACGGGATCAAAGTTGATGGTCTGGCCATGCTGATTGAGATTGACGAAGCGATGCGCAAAGAAATTGGCGACGGTGCGCGTCTCTCGGTGAAGGGCGCAAGTATTGGCGCCGGTGGCGTCTCCTTTGAGGTGGAGTCGACACTGCAACGACTGAAGGCAAATCTCAACGGACAATTGGTGGACGGGGTTCTCTCCCTTGCAAATAGTGCAATTGATGTGACTATTCCTGCCTCAAGCGCTACGGAGATGCTCAATGCACTCTCGAGCAAGCCGGTCGCGGATGCGCCTGATGCGCCCAACGCAAAGAAGGATCCACCGGCGTGGAAACAGGTCAGTGCGGTTGCCGTTGTGGCCACGATCACCAACTTCCGCATGCGCGTGGGAGGTGACGCTGCAACTCCGGTAGTAGCAAGCGCTCCGGTGCCAGCGCCAGGCTCCGGCGTTCCCGTGGCGTCCGCAACCGCACCGCGCGTGGTGCTTCCTGCTGGATTTGCTGCGGTGGTCAAACTGGACATGAAGCCAGTGATGTTGGTGCCCACGAACGGCGAGCCGCTCACCATTGAGTCCGTGGCTGTTGCGATCAATGCTCCGGGCTTAGAGAAACCCGCGGTTGTAAAGGTTGTCGCCGCCATTGCTGGAGCTGGTGGACAGCGTGTACCGATCGCGCTTGATGCAACGCTCACCGACTGGGCGGGCGCTGATGGCGCAGTGCTGATTGATCGCATTCGAGTTGATGGAACGCTCAAGGCGGCACGTGCGTCGACGCGCGTGGTTGGTGCGGTACTTGGCATGGGGGCGGAACTTGACGAGGCGGTCGGTCCGGAACTCAGTGTTGACGCATCGGTCGTTTCATCCGGTCCTGGTAGCGCCACCGGGGCGGCAACGGTCAGCAGCAAGTTTGTCAACATAAAGGCGCCACAGGTGACGCTGAAGAGCGGCGTTGTGAGTGTCGTGGCAGCACAGCCAGTGACGATCGACTTCATTCCGTCCGAGCCACTTCGCCAGCGTTACTTGGCCGCAATTAACCCGGTGTTCCGTGATGTCCGTCTTGCTGATGAGAAGAAGCCGATTGTGTTTACCGTGCAGTCATTTTCTTACCCAATCGACGGGGATCGCGCACGTATGTCAGGTGATATGCGCTTAGTGGTTGGCGACGTACTCCTGGACCCCAACGCCGACAACGATGTCCTGAATCTGCTGAAGGTGTTCCAAACCAAAGATAAGAAGCCGATCGATGGTGTCATCGATCCGTTGAACGTGGTCATTCGCGATGGGCAGCTCACTTACAAAGATTTTGAAGTAGGAATTGAGAAGCAGGGCAAGAGTTGGAAGACGCGCCTCATCTTTGATGGGGACATTGATCTCACCAAGACGCCGCCGTTTGCTCGCTCGATTGCTGCCAACTATCCGCTTGGATCAGTAGCGCGCGAAGTAGTGGGTGTGCTCCCGAACGATGATGGCGGAGGAACGGTAGCCAACCTGATCAACACCGCATCGCTGGGACTTGGTGACGCTCTGCAACTGCGCATCAAGATGCGCGGTCCACTTGGCGAGGTCAATGGCAAACCAGCCAAGCTCGAGCGCAAGGTCAAGGTGATCTTTGATGCGAAGTCGATGGGCGACAGCGTCGGCAATACCGTCGAGGGTATTGGTCAGAAGATCGGCGATCTCTTCGGTGGCAATAAGAACCCGAAGAAGGGCACTAAGAAATAAGTTGATGTGCGCTGTTGCGCCTGCGTCGCCTGCGTGAATTACATGGGCTTGCCGTCGATCGTCAGGTCGTACATCTCAAGGAGCTTGGCCTTGTCAAAGATGAGTTCCTGACGGCTCATACCGGTGATGTCGTACACGGGCGTCAGTTCAATGGCATCAACAGGGCATGCTTCTTCGCACATGCCGCAATAGATGCATCGCAATTCATCAATGTCGAATTGCTTCGGGTACTTCTCACGATCCGGCCATGGGCTCTCGTCCGCCACAATGTGGATGCAGTGGGCGGGGCACGCGGTTTGGCACATGAAGCACGCCACGCAGCGAACGCGCCCGTCTTCATCCTTATTCAGGCGATGCACGCCACGGAAGTACGGCTTGTAGAGACCGCCGTCTTCAACGTCGCGTTGTTCGCGGCGTTGCTCGGGGTACTGCACCACCCACAGCGTGTCCTTGTTGGCACCGTTGCGACCCATGTTCTGGAAAGCGTGGCGTAGGGTGGTGCCCAGGCCCTTGAAGACATTGACTACATAGAGGCTCTCCGTGCGGTTGAGCTTCTTAGGAGTGACGTCAAGAATTTCGTTGTCGCGGATGGACATGGAGGCGGGATTCTAGACACGCGTCGGGCGGAGTAGCCTGCGCATCATGATGGATTCGACTCGCGGCGCCGGACGCGCTAAAGAACGCCGGGAAACCGGCATTGGGATGCGGATGGCCGGGCTGGGTTTCCAAACCAGTTCGGAGGTGGCGGCCGGTGCGCTGCTCGGCTACCTCTTTGACTGGTGGCGCGGGCAAGGAACCATCGGTTTGGTGGTGGGCGGGGTGTTGGGGATCGTGGTGGGGATGACCTCGCTGTTGCGGGGCGCGATGCGCATGAACCGTGAATTTGACGCGGCGGGGCGCCCCGAGGACAAGAAGGATGCCTGAGTTCAACCAGCCCCAGTCGCCCGGATCGACGGCTCCCGTACCCGGAATTCAGCGAACGCCCCCAAAGGAGCAGGAAATCCGGATTGCGGCCCGACTGCCGGTGATCGGAATCCTGGTTGCCACGATGGCCTCGGCCGCGGCGTCCGTAGCGGCAGCCCGGATCGCCGGAATCGCATCGGAAGCGGTCCTTCCAGCCCTCCTTGGGGTGTTCGGAACAGGCTTTCTAACGCTTGGAACGGGTTTCATCTTCTATTCCCCACGGTTTCGGCCGGCAGGAGACTGCAGCACCCGATGGATGGGAGCCACGGTGGCACGGTTTATGGCGATTCCCGTCCTCTGTGTTTCGATATACTTCTCCCTCCCCGAAGGCGGTCAGTTTGCCGTTTTGGCCACCGTCGGGTCGTACCTCGCGTGCCTGGCAGCCGAAACCGCATCGGTCGCTTGGACGGTTAACCGAAGCCTGAACGACGCCTCCACATGACCTTCATCCTTGCCTCCGGCACCGATCCCCTTGGGCACGTCATCGACAAGAACAGTGCGTTCACCGATCTGTTCGGTTTTGATGTGCAGCTGAGCGTGGTCTCGGTGGTCATCGGAGCACTGATCGTTATGGCGCTCCTGCTTCATTCCGCGCGCCGGATCAAGACTGGCCCGGAGTCGCAAGGTCACCAGCGCTACGTGACCAGCGGTCGCTTTGCGCAGGTTGTTGAAGTCCTCGTTGACGGCTTGTACACGCAGATGTTGGAGCCAGTCATGGGAGCGCGCTTGGCCAAGAAGTGGCTGCCGTTTCTGCTTTCGCTCTTCTTCTTTGTGTTGGTACTGAACGTCATGGGCCTGGTCCCGGTGGCGGACATCCAAGAGATCATTCATTCCTTCGGTTCCAAGAACGAAGCCGGCGAGGGCGCTGCAGTTGCTGCAGCAGAGAAGCAGTCTCTGATCTGGTTTGGTGGAACAGCGACCGCCAGTCTTTCAGTGAATATTGGCTTAGCGCTGTGGGCATGCCTGGCGATTCAGTGGCAGTCGTTCCGCGAGCTTGGCATCAAGGGATGGCTGGAGCACTTGTGCGGCGGCGCTGATCTGGTGCGCAACAAGGGACTTTGGTTTGTTGTTCCGATCATCTTCGTTGTTGAAGTGCTTGGCTTGATCATCAAGCCTGCGGCGCTTGCAATTCGACTCTTTGCAAACATGGTTGGCGGCCACACGTTGATGGCCACCCTCATGTTGTTTGGTGCGATGGCCGGCAGCCTGGGCATCGCCGCAGTCAGCGGAATTTCGCTGGTTGCTGGCGTAGCCGCTGTGGTCATCTCATTCCTCGAACTCTTCGTTGCCTTCCTGCAGGCGTTCGTCTTCATGTTCCTCACTGCGGTGTTCATCTCACAGATGTCACACGGCGAGGAGCATCATGATGAGGAGCACGGCCACGAAGATCACCACGGTTCCGTCAGCGCGGATTCTCATTCGCCGAAGGCTGCGCACTAGTACAGAACCAGGGCTGAACGCCCGACAATTCCTTCCCTTCCCGTCACGTGGACCGCGGAAGGCCATTCTTGATCGACGCGGTTCACGGCGTCAAACCAAACCTCGGAGCACACACATGAAGAACATCACCACCCTCGCCCTCATCGCCGCAGCAGCGGCAACCGCCTCAGTCTTCGCCGATGGCGCAGTCGCCCCAGTCGCTGATTTCAAGGGCATGGGCGTCGGCATCGGCGCCGGCATCGTCGGCGGTTGCGCAGTTCTCGGCGCTGGCATCGGCATCGGCAAGATCGGCACCTCGGCCAACGAGAGCACCGCTCGTCAGCCAGAAATGGGCGGCCGCATCTTCACCAACATGATTCTCACCGCCGCACTCGTCGAGGGCGTCGCCCTCTTTGCAGTGGTTGTTTCGCTGCTCGGCATCAACAAGTGATCCGCGCGGCTGATTGATCGGCCAAACACATTCGGGTTCCCGTCCTGAAAAGGGCGGGAACCCATTCACGAAGCCCGCACCCCGCGGGCGGAACCACGCTTGGAACCATATTTGGAGCCACCCATGAACGCTCTCCTGATTCTCGCCTCCGAAGGCGGCGCCAATCCGGTCTCCTTCCAGACCCTGCCCGCAGCCACAGCATTTGTGGTCTTCGGCGTGGTCTTCGTCGCGCTTGCTTACTTCGTTTGGCCCACGGTCGCCAAGGGTCTTGATGACCGCAACGCGAAGATCGTTGGCGAAATCAAGGGTGCAGAAGAAGCCCGTGCTGCCGCCAAGGCTGCTCAGGCTGAATTTGAACGCAGCCTTGCCAACGCACGCGAAGAATCTGCCAACATGATCAAGCAGGCGCGCGCCGATGCGCAGCGCATCGCTGATGAACTCAAGGCGAAGAACGAGCAAGAGCTTGCCGAGCGCGTGGCTCGCGCCAACGCAGATATCGAAGCTGCTCGCAAGGCTGCTGTTGCTGATCTGCAAGCGCAGTCCGCGATGCTTGCTACAGAAATTGCCAGCAAGATTCTGCGCCGTCAGGTGAATGACCAAGACAACCAGCGCCTCGTGCAAGAGTCGCTTCAGGAACTCGGCTCCAGCCGCCGCTGAGGAACGCACCATGGCCACTCAGATCGACGAAGTCGCAAAGGTCTATGCACGGTCACTATTTGAGCTTGCTCGCGAGCTCGGCGGTAATCCCGGCGTGGCGGCAATGGGCGAAGAACTCCGTGAAGTGTGCGCCATTGTGCGCGCCGACCGCGGTGTGCTGGAGTTGTTCCGTTCACCAATCGTTGATCCCGGACAACGCGGCGCATCACTGACGCGGATCTTCAAGGGACGAGTCACTGACACGTTCTTGAATTTCATCTTGGTGCTCAATCGCAAGGGCCGACTGGCACAACTCCTTTCCATTGAGGATGCCTACGACGCCATGGAGCAGGACGCATTTGGACGCATCGAAGTTGATGTGTTCACGGTGTCTGGTTCGATTGATGCAGCGACGCAGGCGACGCTGGTGGACGATCTCACTCGTTCGCTCGGCAAGCAGCCGGTGTTGCACTTCTATGCAGACCCCGCCATGATTGGTGGTTTGAAACTGCGCATCGGTGACCAATTGATTGACGGCTCAGTAGCCGCCCAATTGCGCCGCATGCGTTCCACGCTCATTGACAAGGGCCTTGCTGGCCGCGACGCGGGCGCATTCCTCTCCTAAACAATTCACACTGCACTCAGCGCTTTGCGCGCATCAAGCCACGCTTCTTTCGAAAGGCACACTATGAAGATCAAGACCGACGAGATCACCTCCGTCATTAAGCAGGAAATTCAGAACTTCACCTCTCAGCTGGAGATCTCCGAGGTCGGCCA
>JBILYM010000273.1:0-3401 GCA_044377725.1 Phycisphaerales bacterium | reverse complement strand
TCATCAAGGCGATTCTCTTTGAGTGCGCGCCGCCGCATGCGCATGATCATGGCGTCCACATCACGGCACACCAGATGGATGACATTGAGTACTTCCAGGTAGGGGTCGAGCGCCACGGCCTGCCCGGCACTGCGCGGGATGCCATCAAGTACCAACAGGTCTTGCTGGGGTTTGTAGATACTCAGGATCGTCTGCGCGTGGATATTTTGCTTCCACATCGCAATGGTGAGTTCGTCGGGCACCAGCTCTCCGCGGGAGCTGCACTCCAAGAACTTCTTGCCGAGGTCGCTGGTCATATCAAGCGAGCGGAATACATCGCCGCAGGCCAAGTGGTAGAAGCCGGGGATATGCCCCAGAATCTTGCCTTGCGTTCCCTTGCCGACGCCGGGGGCCCCGAAGAGCAGGATGGTCTTGTATCGATCCATATGAACTCAGATTACAGCCCGGGGCGGGGGTATCGGTGCGCCATGCCGGGACAGCGCAGAAATTCGTGGCAAATTCCCGACGGGTTCTCGGGAGTGCTTCCGGGCTCGAACCCGATACCCTGCGGGCATGACAGCGATCGAGAGCCGTTGGTTGGGGGCCGAAAAAGACCAGTCTGGAAGCCTGCTAGACCGGGTGATGGCCGCTCGTGAATATCCCATGGACCCCCGCGGGCGTGAGCTACTCAATGCCCCGCGTGCCAACCTGTTGCACCAAGCCCGCACTCTTCCGGGCGCCACGGCCGTTGCTGAGCGCTTGGAGTCAGCAGTGCGCGCCGGTCGGCGGGTTGCCATTTACGGGGACTACGACGCAGACGGCATTACTGCCACTGCCATCCTGTGGCGCGTGATCAAGGCCGCCCGTGCCGACGCCAATGTGTGCTTCTACGTTCCGGACCGTATCGATGAAGGCTACGGTTTGAATGACACCGCGTTGGAAACGCTCGCGGCTGATGGAGTGAAGACGGTTGTGACGGTTGACTGTGGAGCCTCAGCAGTTGGTCCGTCCCAGCGTGCACGCGAGCTTGGACTTGAGCTACTCATTACCGATCATCATCATGTCGATCCAGGGTGCGCGGCGGAGGCCATTGCCACGGCGCATCCGGCGTTGCCTGGTCGTGAAACTGCGCCGTTTGTGGACCTATGTGGAGCCGCGGTTTCCTTCAAAGTGGCATCTGAATTCGCGCGCTTGTGGTGTGGCGGCGAGAACGTTGCTGCGGTCCTGAAGGATGCGCTGATGGCGTGCATTCCATTGGTGGCGGTTGGATCCATTGCCGATGTGGTGCCGCTGGTTGATGAGAACCGCGTCTTTGTCGCGCGTGGATTAGCCACCATTCAATCAGTGGAAGTGGCTGGTTTGCGTGCGCTTCTTGACGATGCGGAACTTGAGAAGGGTCGTCGCGTGGATGCGTCTGATGTTGGCTTCCGACTGGGGCCACGTCTGAATGCTGTCGGCCGGTTGGGGCACGCCAAGGAAGCGGTTGAACTGTTGATCACTGATGATCCCGCGCGCGCACGCGCCATCGTGAAGACGTTGGCAGGGTTGAACGAACAACGCCGGACCATGGACCGCGAGTACTTTGAACAGGCATGTGCTCGCATCGATGCGGATCCGGCGATCGCGGATGCAGGTGCCATTGTTCTTGCTGATGAGCGCTGGCACGAGGGCGTGGTTGGCATTGTGGCCGCCAAGATTTCTGAACGGCACGGCAAGCCCGCCATTCTGATGGCACTCCGTGGCGATGGCACTGCCAAGGGCAGTGGACGCAGTATTGAAGGAATCGACATTTTGGCTGCCGTGAAGCGAGTTGCATCCGACCTGATGATTCGCGGTGGCGGTCACGCGTATGCGTTGGGACTCACCGTACGCGCGGAAGACGTCCCGGAGTTTGCACTGCGCGTGAGTTCTGAATGCGCGGCACTTGCGAGTGGTGGGGCGGTTGGACCAGTTCGACGGTATGACGCGGAGGCAGAGCCTGCGGAAATGACCGCCACCGAGTTAAAGCCGCTGGAAATTCTGCGTCCATTCGGGCGTGGGAATCCGGAGCCAGCATTTCTTATTCGCAACGTCAGGCCGGTGGCAGCTCCGACCCTGTTTGGATCGGCGAAGAATCACGTGGAGTTCTTTCTGCCGGGCGGCTCGCGCTGCATCTGGTGGAGCGCCGTCGATCGATCAAGTGTGGTGCGCCAAGGCGTACCGATCGACCTCATCGTCAAACCGTCCATTGAGGTGTACCGAGGCGTGCGACGCGTGCAACTGGTGGTGCAGGACGTTCGTGCATCGCAGGCGCGATAAGGGCTGCGATGAATGCGATTGACTGCGGGGGTGTTCCGCTTTGTAAACCTGAGTAGTGCTAGAGCAGTACTTCCGTGCCGGCCGTAATGGACTTGCCTTGCATAGTGCGACGCAAGTCTTCTGGACTACGCGCGGTGAGCGGTGAGATTTCCACAACGCAATCGGGCTGACCGTTGGCATGGCATGGCACAGGAATTCCCGCTTCTTTCAACCAGCGAACGGCGCGTTCCACTTGAATGGCTTTGCTAGTCGCTGGGCTGTCTTCGCCGGATGCATTCTTAATCGGCGCGAATTCCTCAACGCGGTCGGTGCGCAACACAATCGGGCTCTCCGCCTCATGCAATGCATCGAATACGAAACTTTCCAACTTGATTGCGTTCGGTTCTGCTGGATCCGTGCGATGGCCACTGATCGGATCGACGAACGGCACCTTCTTGATCGCTCGGTGCCAAGGCAACACGGAGCCAAGCGGATGATCGGTGAGCTTGCGGATGAACTCAACACCGATGATGTGGATTGCAATGGAGCCTTCGCCGTACATGATCTCGCCGGATGCATCGCGTGCTTCGGCAATTTCCTTTGGGGCGTCGCTGTACTCAAGAACAGTGAGGCGTGGCGCCTTGACAAAGACGCCCACTTTCTCAGTGACGTCGCGCTTGAGAACGCTTTTGGAACTCATCTCAGCACTGGAATCCGGCGCCGCGACATGCAGACCAAGGAAGAGCGGGTCAATGACATGAACGTTGGGGTTGTCCACTTGGAAGTAGCAGAGGTGTTCAATACCCGACGCTTGCATGTGGTCGATCGCGCCCGCTTGTCGAAGCGCTTTAAGCGAGCCGCCATGTCCATCCGGATTGAGCGCCGGTTGCCATGCATGCTCAAGCAGCACCTGCCCGTCGAGCGAGATACTTGGAACCATGCCCTGCGCAAAGAGCATCGTGTCGCCGCGCGGACGACCGAACCAGCGGTTGTCATCAAAGAACCGCTCAGTCTCATAGTGGTTCGCCTCGCTGGTCATCACGAACCACGGAATACGCACACCGTATGCGCGCTCGGCGGCCATGATTTGCTCAGCGAACACTCGAAAGAGTGGCTTACCGGCCACCGGTGTTGCTGGGTACGTG
>JBILYM010000050.1:0-10096 GCA_044377725.1 Phycisphaerales bacterium | reverse complement strand
AGTACGAGAACGAGAATGGCGGGTGCAACCCATCACGCTTGTGCGAAAATAAACCAACTTTCCTTGGCGGCTGATAAATAAGGTCTAAATGACGATCAGGACCGACGCTCCCGGCGTCGAGCCACCAGCCCGGCGAGTCCAATCAGCGCCACGGCACCCGGTGCCGGCACTGTTGCGAAGAAGAGGTTGTTCGCGGTGGCATAGATGGGGTTCGAGCTGCTCGGGAAGTTTGCCGGCGAAACTGAGAGGCTCGAGATGGTGGCGCCCGTCGAGTAGAAGCCAATGAAATCCGACGGTCCGTTTGAGTTGCCGATGTAAATGGTGCCATCGGACAGGGTCACCGTGATGGCGGTCGGGACAGGGGTGGAAGTGGAGTCGGTTCCGTAGAGGTTGCCCGCGATGCCGTTCACGCCGGGTGCAAAGGTGAAGCTGAGAGCGTTCGAGGCGCTGCTGGTGTACAGCAAGCCCGCCGATACCCTCACGCCGCCACCAGTAGCGTTGGCGGTCCAAGAAATACCCGCGGTTGAGCCGGAAATACCGGATCCGTAGGTAGCGTTTGCCACGGAGTTGAAGCTCTCGGTGCTGAGGGATGCTCCACGGTTTGTGGCGTAGGTGCCCCAGACAACGCTATCGGTGGTGTAGAAGATCGATGAAACGCCCGCAGTGGCGTACCCGGCGGAGGCCAAAGCGATAACGGATGCAATAAGTGCGCCAGAAGACATAAGCGAAGCTCCAAAAAGAAACAGGAACAGGAACAGCCAAGACTGCAGAAACAGTGCTGAGGGAGCAGCACTGTTGGTGACTCATGGATCCGTGGAAACGGATTCATTACCTGATCACTTTCTCCGAATACGAGAACGAGAATGGCGGCTGCCACCCATCACGCTGCTGCGAAAGTAAAGGAACTTTGTTTAGGCGCCTATAAATAAGGTCGAATAAGCCTTGATCCGATGTTTGGTGCGACGATCCACAGCAACTATTTCCAGAGCCAAGAGGAATTTCCGCTTCGCCTGCGCTGCACGGAAAGGCGGCGCGACCGCCGCGGGGCTCGTAAAGTGCTCGGATGACCCTGAACCACGCTCAGCCGCGCATCCGATTCGCCACACTCACCGCCGCAGCGCTTGGAATGGCGACTGTGTCGCTTGGAATGGCCATGGCGCCCAGGCGGACGGCGGATCCGGCAACCATCACGCTTGATCCGGTGCACTCCGTGGCACTGTTCCGCATCCAACACTTGGAGGCGGGGCTCTTCTGGGGGCGATTCAATGCCCTGGAAGGCACGGTGAAGTGGACGATGGAACCGACCGCGGCGCCCACCTTTGACATTTCAGCCAAGATTGCCAACGCCGATACCGGCAGCGAGAAGCTTGATGGCAATCTGCAGGGACCGAACTTCTTCAACGCCAAGGAGTTTCCCACCATCACCTTCAAGTCAACCGGTGCAACCGGTGCCGGCGACCGACACTGGATGGTGAAGGGTGATCTCACCCTCCACGGCGTGACCAAACCCGTTGAGGTGGACTGCGTGGCGACCGGCATTGGCACGGGCCCGGCCGGTACCAAGGTGGGGTTTGAATGCAACCTCACGCTCAAGCGCAGTGACTTTGGCATGAAGTGGGGCATTGAGAAACCAGCCAAGGCGCTTGGCGATGAAGTGAAACTGATCATTGCGCTTGAGGGCGATGCCGTCGGTGGAACGGCGCAGTGAATTACCTGGTCAGCGTGGTGCTGCTACCAATACTGGTGGGTAGCGGCGTTGCCGGTGCTGGCCTGCTTGGTCCGCTCCGTCAACGAGCGGCCATCATTGAATGTTGCGTGGCATATGGGCTAGCAATTGCATTTCTCATCTCGTTTGTGCGCGAAGTCGATCTGCCTGCACTGCTCCGGCAATTGCCTGTTGAATTGCCAGATGATGACGCGCCGTTTGAGCGTTGGCACCAGCTTGGGCTGGTTGCATTGCTGTTGGCGATTGTGTCGCCGACGCTGGCGCTGCTGACGGCCGCACTACCGGCACAACGCAAAGCGATAGTGATGACCGCCACGCTGCTCGCCGCGTGCGGCGTGGCGGCGTTCGTTGCATTTCCTGGGGCAAGTAACAGAAGCCGCGCATTGTTCGCCGTGGTGTGCGCCCTTTCATCCGGCGCGATCGCCATGTGTGGGCTTCGCACTGCGCTGTGTGCACTGGCGGTGTCCTGCTTCGGCATGGCGGTGTGTGCAGTGATGACGGGATTCCCCTCGCTTGCCATCATGTGTGTGGCCGTGGCGGGGACTGCCGGAAGTATTGCCTTGGTTGCATGCTGGAGACGGAGTCCACGTATGCATTCCGTGGCTGGTGCCATCTCCGTGGTGTCCGGCATATTGGTGGGAACCGTGGCGGCGTGCGGCGAGGCATACGCCAGCGGTAACTTGCCACACTGGACGTGGAACGCGTTGGCGGTGGGCGTGCCAGTGGTAGGCGCCCTGCTCTATCGAACGACCACTTCCTCCACACCGTCATGAACTCCAACTTGCCCGTACCACCGCCGCCTGACGCTCTAGCACCAGTGCGTCATCGCGTCATCCACCACGTGGTTGGCGTGGCGTGGCGAACACCACTGGGATTCTTGTGGCTGGTGCTCACTGCGTGGTGCACCATGGCGATCGGATACGCCCCCGATGGACCGTCTTCCATCACGTGGTCCATGGGTGCTGCATGTGCGCTGGCGTGCGGGGCACTGGCGGCTGGACCACTGCCAACATTCGCGCGTGCACGGGCGGTGCGATGGATGGGCTTGGCCGTCTTGTGGGGCTCCGTGGTCACGTGGTTCTGGTTCGTCCCTGCACCCGCACAGGCGGACTGGCAACCCGACGTGCAGGACACTGCTACGTTTGCAGTGACCGGGGATGAAGTGACCGTGTCGGGCATTCGAAACTTCCGCTACCGCAGCAGTGATACCGACTGCGAAGAAGTCTGGGTGGAGCGCACCTATGACCTGTCACAACTGCGCACGGTTGACTTGTTCTTTTCGTTCTGGGGGCCGCAACGTATTTGCCATAACTTTGTGAGTTTCGGCTTTGAGCGCGCCGATGGAACCATGACGTACTTGGCCGCATCCATTGAAGCGCGCAAGCGTGTTGGCCAGCAATACTCCGCGGTGGGTGGGTTGTTTCGGCAATACACGCTGATCTATGTATGGGCGGATGAGCGAGATGTTGTCCGCGTGCGTACAAACTTTCGAGGCGAAACGGTGCGCCGCTATCGAATTCAGTGCACACAAGAGAACGCGCGCATCTTGTTCGAGCGCTACGCGTTGCATTCGATTGAAGTAGTGCATGCACCGTGTTGGTACAACGCCGTCACGCAGAGTTGCGGCGTGGATATATTGCGCACTGCGCTTGGTCAGCGCATTCCGCTGTTTCCGTCACCACGGTTGCTACTCAATGGAACGTGGGAACAACAGGCATGGGATGACGGATGGGTGAAGTCTGCCGCAAGCTTTGCGGATGCCAGGCAGCAGGCCGACATCACTGAAGACGCCAAGCATGCTGGGATGGATGACTTCTCGCAGGCGATTCGTAAGCGGGATATTTCGCTGCAGATTCGCGCGGGTGACGGTGCGGGTGAAGACGTAGTGCCGTAGCGGCGCCGTTACGCCGCGTAGGGGCGAATGGTGTTGCGCACAATCATTCCGGGGGCGCAGGAGCGGGCGCGGGCGTTGCAGATGGAGTTGCTCCGGGGGGTGCAGTTGGGCCCGCGGCGGCAGTAGCCGGGCGCGACTTGGTGGGCTCGGGGCCAGGAGTTCCGGTGCGGAATTTCTGCAGCGCCTGTTGGTACTGCTCGCGGGTCTTCTGGTCTTTCTCAAGTTTCACGGCGCGTTCGGCATTCTCAATGGCTTTCTCGCGGTTGCCCTTGGAGAACCAGGCGAGACCCAACGTGTCAGCAGCGCGCGCATCTTCACCCTTGGCCAATGTGTCGGCCGTCACTGCAAGTTCCATGGCGAAATCAATATCGCGTCGCTTGGCATAGGGCGAACTCAGAATTGCCCGCGCCAAGGAGCGCGTGGTGAGCATGTCTTGCGCATACTCCTTGGCAATGCGGCGGCCGAATTCATAGCCGGCATCGGGCACATCGCCAAGACCAATCATGATGACGAAGCGCTGCGCGTCATATTGACCCGCGCGTTCCGGAATAGCGGCGCGAACGGCATCGACAGCCGCAAACATGGGCGTCCAATCGCCGGTCTTGTCACACTCACGTGCCACGCGGTCTAAGAGATCTTTGGCGCGCGAAACAGTGGAATCAGTGATGGCCGCGGCACGGACGGTTTCTGGATCCCATGTTCCAGCAACCACCTTGGCGATCGGCTCCTCCGCATCCTTGGGATGACCAAACCACTGCACGATGCCGTTTTTTATGACAAAGAAGCGTGGATTGAAGTTGCGAAACGTGCCGTTCTGCAAGGTGATCATGGCTGATCGATCCGGATCAGAGACCACGGAATACGGCACTTCATTGAGCTTCCCGGGTAGCTCAAGCCATGCCTTGACGATGGGCGCTTCCTCATCAGTGATGGCAATGAACTCCGCGCCCTGTGCTCCGTAGGTGCGAGCCAAACGAGTGATCAGTTCTGCAAATTCCTTGCAGTGCGAGCACGAAGTGGTGAAGAACTCAAAGACGTACACCTTGCCCGGCGTGAATGAAGTGATCGGCGTGCCCTTGACCCATGTCGCGAATGATGGAAACGAAACACGAGCGCCGGGCTGAATGGGTGGATTGACGCGCTTAAAAAAGAAGGTGGAGCGATGCCCGGGCGGCGTACCCGGTGCGAAGGGTCTTGCGGGCTCCGTCGCTTGTGCGGCCGCGCGTTGCTGCGCGGGTGTGACGATTGCGGGGAAGTTCGGCGGCAGCTTCCGTAGTGGCAGAGTTAGCGGCATCGCTGGTGTCGACACGGTCGTACGATCGGCGAGCTCAAGCTCTTCTACTGAGTCAACAGTGGTCGGCGGAGCAGCGGCGCCGGGTGCCGACTTCATCACGTGACCAAGCACGGTGAGCGAAACTGGATCCGCACCGTCCACCACAAAGGTCACGGACTTCATCAGCGATTCGTCCTGCGTTGGTGGAGCCTTCACAGTGACGAGAGCCTCAGCGGTTCCACCGGCGGGAATGGGATCCGGAGGGAACGTTGATGTTGTGCATCCGCAGTTGGCGATCGCGGCGGTGATTCGAATGGTTCGTGCAGAAATGTTCCGAAGCGTGACTGCGACTGTCTTGGGCGCTTCGGCTATGAGTTCGCCCAGCTGCAGCGTGGCCGGCTCGAAGGCAATGACGGGAGCGGCGGGCGCGGGCGCGAGGGTTCGTGTTGGCAGAAATCCGCGGGCCACCATAACCGCTCCGGCTGCAATTCCAACGAGAGCGACCGTTATTAACAGTGGACGGGCAGTGGGTCCGGGGCGCAGAATCATGGTTGAAAGGGTATCGTCATGCCATGCTTCAAGCACCACTTTCCATTTCCGCGTCGCTCTTACTGACCGCATCCATGGCGCTGACCTGCGCCCTACCCGTTACCGCTGATGACACGGCGCCCGGAGCCGCCCAAGGCACGCCTGTCCAAGGCGTCCCGAGGATGCCGATGATGACCAAGACCAAGGCTCCCGGCACGCCCGAAGCCCCCAAGGCTGTCGACGTGCTCGACGCCAAGGCGAAGGCGATCCACGACCGAGGCATTGAGACCGTCAAGAAGTTGAAGGGCATCGAAATGATCGCTGAGATGAAGATCGCGAGCGTAGACCCAAGCATGTTGCCACCGGGGCTTGATGGCCAGTCGCACGTGGTCATTGACTTTAAGAACGACGGTAGCGGACCCGTTCCGATCGGTCGCTTGGTGCTGGAGTCCTTGAAGGATGGCAAGCCGCAGATGCGCTTCGCGTTCGATGGCAAGGGCGCCGTCATGATTGACGAGGCCAAGAAGAGCTACACCTTCTCCGATGCACAGGGGTTCCAGATGCTCGGCCAGCGCATCATGGCACTGCCGCGCTGGTACATCGAGAACCGCATGGATATGGCCGCGATGGGTGGAAGCCCAGAGGACATGCCGCAGATGGTTGCCGCAACCATCGTCGGCGAAGAGACCTTGGATGGCACGCCGTGCGATGTGGTGAAGGTAGTGCGCAGCATGAAGCTTGAAGGCATGGAAGATGATGACGGCAAGCCGCTTCCAGCGAGTGAAATGCGCATCACTGAAACGATCGCGTTCGCTCGTACGGATGGACTGCCCCGCCGCGTTGCAACTGCAGCAGAAATTCCTGGCCAAGAAGCCATGTCCGGCATGAACACCACCGCCACGTTCAACGGTGTGAAGGCTGACCCAACCATGGACGAGAAGACCTTCTCGACCGCGACTCCTGCTGACTATAAGAAGCAGGAAATGGCTGCAGAGTCTGAACAACGCGGACCGGAGATGAAGGTCAAGGCCGGTGAAGCCGCCTTGGACTTCAAGCTCATGGATCTTGCTGGCAAGGAAGTAACGCTTGCATCACTCAAGGGCAAGGTTGTTCTGCTGGACTTCTGGGCCACCTGGTGCGGCCCCTGCGTGAAGGCTATGCCTTCTATTCAGAAGATCAGCGAGGACTACAAGGGCAAGGATGTAGTGATCCTTGGCGTGAACACTTGGGAGAGGAAGGAAGGCGCTGGCAAGAAGTACATGACCGACAAGGGCTACACCTACGGATGCCTCTTGGCGGGTGATGACTTGGCTGTTGCCTACGGCATCTCTGGCATTCCCACATTGATTGTGATTGGTAAGGATGGCAAGGTAGAGAAGATCGAAGTGGGCTTTGGACCAGAAGGTGAGAAGGTTCTGCGCGCAGCGATTGAAGCTGGGTTGGCTAAGTAAGTCGTTCACTGCAAGTAATAAACAAGGCGCCCTCCGCAGTGATGCGGAGGGCGCCTTTCATTTCGTTGATGCATTTCACGTCGGATCAGTCGTACGCAAACCGAATTTGCCAATCTTCGGCGACATCTCTACTCACCAAAATGACTGGTGCCCCTCAACCATGGTGAACGGCCGCTCCAGGCCACGTCCGTCCGCTGCTCGGAGCCAGCACAGTGCGCCGAAGGGAACCCCTTCAAAGACAACGGGGGCGGATGCATCAGCGATTGCGATTCGTTTTCCAATCGACTTCCACCCGCTGGGTGCAGACCAAATCAACAACTCGTAATCAACACCTGGCTTCACCTCAATACGCGGTTTGATTCGTTGCGTGTCCGGGTCGGGGGTTGCAGGAATGGTGGTTACGGCTTCCATCGTGAAGATTCCATCGGAAGCATGCACGGAATCGGGGATCACATGCATGCCCCCGCCGTCGTCCACCGTGAACGGCGCACCGGCCGGAGCAACCGTGGTGCCGTTACTCCAGACCGGAAGGTAGAGAATGCCACGACCCATGTCATTAAAGATGGCGCGACGGTTCATGCATTGGCTCCACTCAATGGGGCGCCATTCACCGCCGTTGAAAACCGCGAGGTAGACAAACTTGGCGGGCATGCCCTCTGGTGGCGCCAAGGTAATTCCAGTGGCTGCGGGTGCGCTTGGAAATTCATCCAGCTGAATGTCAGTCACCGGTTCGTATTGCGCAGTGACATCGCGGATGGTGCTGGACTTCAAGAAGCCGGGCACCTGGTCGGATTCACTCTTGCGTGCACCAAGCGAATCAGCCTGCGCGGAGAAAGTCTTTCGATACACCTTCGCGGCGCGGTTGGAGAGACCGGCAGTGCCCTGCCCGTTGGCATCAACCGCTACTTCCCATGCGTGGTTGTTGTCGCGGTTGGCCCACCATGGCGTGAAGTCACTCGCCACCATCGCGCCGGAAGCGCGCGCAGCGAAGGTAATCATGTTGGTGATGTCTTCGCAACGACCAAGCTTGGTACGGCACATATCTGCGTACGACTGATCGGTGGGATGCATGTAGTAGCGGTCGCTAAATGGAACCCACGCGTGACCCGCGTCGATGGCGGATTTGGTGACTTGCGCCAGCGTGGGGTTCGGGCCAAGCTTCGCGAGGTCTGGCGCGATTCGTTCACGTGCGGCGGCGCGCCAGCCCGGAGAGAGCGGCTCATTGGATGCCCGGTATGGCAACACGGATTCCAGAAATACTTCAAAGCGCACGTCGCGCATCCATGGATCGTTGCGCCACGCTGTGAATGCCTGCTCAAGGTTCTCACAGAGAAACGCGCACGAAATATGCTCAAGGTCGGCGTCGAAACGGCGCATCTTGAAGTCAACCGATCCGTGTTCCTTCTCGATGGCGTCAAGCGCTGACTGCGCTGCGTCGAGCGTTGGATAGTGATCAATATCAAATGGAATGTCGTTGCCTTTGGCGTCCTGCAATGTAAAGAACACAAAGCCGTGGCCACGCATGTTGGATACGAGCCAGCGCGCGGCGATGCATTTTTCTGCGTCCGGGGCAACGCCTGCGGCGGGATGTTCATAGGTGGCAAGGAAGCATTCGATCGCTGCGGCGTTGCTTCCGGCCGTGGTCAACGATGCTTGCACTACGGACTGCTGCGGATTCAGTGGCGTGTCGAACGCGCCGGAGCGCGTCGGGGCGCATGCTGGCATGACAAGAGTGACAGGCATGCCAGCCATGAAGAGAAGCGCGCACATCCGCGCTGCCCACGGGCTGGTTGCATGCAGTGGTGTGGTGGCGTGAGAACCGTCGGCTGCGACACGTCGAGGGTGCAAGTGCATGCGGTCAGCGTATCGGCAGTGACCAATGAATCGGCGCCCCACTCACCCGCCGCGCTTTGATTCCAGTTCCTGCCAGCGCGCGTACAGCGTGGTGACCGCCAGTTGCGCCACTTCAAGCGCTTGGCAGGCGGCGGCCATCTTGGCGTGATTGGCGGCGATGCCGGGTTCGCCAACGCGGGCTTCGGCCAGTGCGTGCGCGCGTTCGGCGGCTTCGACGGCGGCTTCCATACCGTCAAACTCGCGCTGCTCCTTGAAGTTCAGGCGACGGCGCTGGCCGGATGTGTCTGCGGCGGACGACTGCGCGGCGGGGGAAGCGGTGGACGTGTTGTTGGTGTTGGCGGCGTTGTTTGTGTTGGCAGCAGCGGCAGCGTTGTTGGCGTTGGCAGCGTTCGCAGTACTCCGCGCGGCGCGGTCGCGTTCTTGCACGCTGCGTTCGGCGCGTTCGAGCGATGCAAGTGCCTGATCAAGGCTGGCAACCACGGAAACTGATGCGTCGGGCGCGCCGATCACTGCAATGGTCTTAGCGAGCCGCTTGAGCATGGTGCGGTCATGGGTGACCAACAGCACGGCGCCTGGGAATGACTCGACCGCTTCTTCAAGCACTTCGAGTGTGGGGATATCAAGATCGTTGGTGGGTTCGTCCAGCACCAAGATATCGGCGGGCTCAAGCATCATGGCGGCAATGTGCGCGCGTGCGCGTTCGCCGCCAGAGAGTGTGCCGATGGTCTGCAACAGTTGCGCGTCCTTGAATAGGAAGCGACGACTCCATGCAGTGATATGCATGGGGCGGCCTTGGAAATCAACAACATCGCCGTGCGGGCAGATGGCATCGCGGAGCAATGTGTCGGGCGGAATGTCGGTGCGCTGCTGGCGCAAGACCACAATGCGCGGCTTTGGATCTGCAAAGCGCACGGTGCCGGCGTCGGCGGCAAGGTCGCCGCACAAGATGCGCAGCAGCGTGGTCTTGCCGCTGCCGTTGGGGCCCATGAGTCCAAGGCGATCGCCTGGGATGAGTTCCAAGTCAAGGTCGCGGAAGAGCGTTCGGCCCTCAAAGCCCTTGGAAATACCGGTGGCATGCACTAGGCGACGCGTACGGCGACCGCTAGCGGTGAAGTCAACGCGCGCGCCACCAGCACCAGCGGCGGCGTTGCGTTCAGCGATGGCGCCGAGTTCTTCGCGGCGTTCTGCGCTGTCTTCAATGCGACCCTTTGCCTTGGTGCGCCGCGCCTGTGCGCCGCGACCGAGCCAAGCGTCGTCGATGCGTACTTCGTTGGCAAGCACTGCTTCGGCGCGCGCTTGCCCTTCTAAGAATTCACCGCGGCGGCGCAGGAACTCGGAGTAGTTGCCTTCGGCGGCAAGCGTGCCCTGTG
>JBILYM010000272.1:0-3414 GCA_044377725.1 Phycisphaerales bacterium | reverse complement strand
CCACGTTGGCATCAATGCCAAACGCAAAGATGGACTTGTTGAGATCGGGTGGGAAGATGTCACTCTTCTCGCCGTCGAATGTTGTGCCAACCACCACCGCATTATTCGGGTTGACTGGTCCAACATTTTGACCCCACTTGATACCTAACTGGAAGTCTTCTCCGAGCTGAACTTCTGCAAGCACCACCGAGATCATCACTTGGCGTCCAGGCTGATCAAGGTCATGCACAATGTCGGCCAAACTATCTTGAATCTCCGGCGGCGCCAGAATCAACAGCGAGTTCTGACCCGCATTCGGCACCACACGGCTCTTGCCAACCAGTGCGCTGACCTCGGTGGTCGTATCTCCGGCACCACGACCCGACTGCCACGGGAATTGAATGCCGCCGCTTGAGCCGCCGCCTCCTGGGAGGTTGGTGTTGCCGCTGGTGAATCCATTGGTGTTGGAGGCACCGTTGGCTCCGCCGCTCGCAACATTGAAGTCAATTCCCGAGAGGCCTTCCTCAGGTGCGCGAATCGATGCCGTGGATCCCGACTGCGCCAACAGGGCATTGAGAATTTCCGCCAACTCCACCGCACTTGCGTGCTTGAGCGGGATGTTCTTTGGCATGCCTGCTTGAAGCGGGCGATCAATTTCCTCAATCAACTCGTCCAACCATTTGAAGTTGTCGGGAGTCTTGCTGACAATGATCAGGCGGTTGGAATCGGGGTACGCCTCAATGCGGAAGATGTTGGCGATGGCCACATCGGCGCCCGATGATCCACCACCGCCACCGCCGCCGAGCCCTTGAACCCGTGATGCGCCAGTGTTGCCGCCGCCGCCGGTTCGTCGCGCGCCGCTGCCGGCACCGCCGCCGCCCTCCAGCAGCGATTGCAGAACCGCCTGCACTTTGAGTGGGTCGGTGTACTTCAGGTCATAGAGTCGGAAGATGCCACCACTTGTTTCCGATGACGGAGCATCCAGCACGGCGATGAGGGACTCGATCTCCTTCATGATGCTCGGCTCAGCACGAATAGTCATGCTGTTGGTTGCTGGGAGCACCGTGACCACCAGTTGTTCACTGGTACCCACCAGTTCGCTACCGCCGCCTTGAGCAGCACCTGGTGTGCGTCCGCGATTCTGCCCCGGCTGTTGCGGCTGTCCACCGCCAGCGCGCGGAGTGGATGCGCCGCCCGATGGACCGCGCGAGGAAAATAGCTCAGTAATGATGCCCTGAATCGTCTGCGCATCTTGGTAAAGCAGTCGAATGGTCTTGGTCCGCACGTCCACGTAGGCGGCCACATCAAGCAGGTCGATCATGTTCTGCACGCGCTTCGCCAGCGCGATATCGCCTTCCAAGATGATCTGGTTGGAGTTGTTGTCTACTTGCAGCGTGGCGTAACTCGGCAACGAATCTTGCAAGCGTTCAAACACCTGTGACGCCTTGGTGTTCTTGATTCGGAACACCTTGATGACAATGTTTCCGTTTTCAGGAAGCGGAGAGATGTCAACGTCTGGTCCAAGCACCTTGGCAGGCTGCAACTGATTCAGTTCGGTGAGACTGTCAATCAGAATCATGTCCTCGGTTTCAACAACACCAAGTCCATTGAGGCGGAATGCTTGGAAGATCAGATTGAGCGCTTCGCTCTTGAGCATCTTGCGATCACTGACAATGGTGATCTTGATCGGCGTCAGTGCGGTCTGCTTCGGGATCACCACCTTGCCGGTCCACAGTGAAATGGTGTCGATGAGCGTCTTGATTTCCTGGTCACGGAATTGCAGTCCGACCAGTTCGTCGGTGACGGGCGCCTTGCGTCCCGATCCAGGTCCACGGTCCGGTGTGGTTGCAGGTGTCGGCTCCGCAGCGACCGGCGGAGTGCCTGGCTCGACCTCGGGCGCCTCTTCCGACGGCAGGTCCATCGGCTGATTCATCCCGTCGCCACCGTTACTTGCGGGCTCCTGCGGCGAATCTTGGAACGCAGCGGTTGCCGCGCGCCCCACTGGTGACGCAAGCAGGGCAATGAGCAGTGCAAGGGAAGTGGTGTGTCGGGTCTGCAAATGTGTTCTCCAAGCGTTGTGCCAAGGTGCTCGGTACGGAGCCATCTGGCCGGGAACCAGTCCAAGCTCATTGGAGCCAGAACAGGGTCTTGTAGGGTCTATCGGCTGTGTGGGTCCGTTGACTAAGAAACGCCAGTCCCCAATGGCGGATTGCGGGCAAGCCCCGGTTTCTGGGTGGTTCAGGGAGTAAATACTGCCGGTACTGTCGGGTACCCCCGCACTGCGCCCCCGCCGCCTGTGTCCCCGTTAGCGGGTGAGGTCCTCGAGGCGCTGGACCAACCACTGCTCCTCGGCCTCCAGGCGCTGGCGAGTGGCGTCGTTCAGGTCGGGGCGCCCGCGCGCAGCCGCCACCTGTGCCAGGGCGGTTCGAGCGGGTTCCATCTCCAGCCGTGAGACCGCCACTTGGGTGGTTGCAGCGGGAATAGGCGGCACGGCAGGCGTTGAATTCAGGGTTGGTGCTGTTTCGGCGGCCCCGGAAGCACCACCCGCTTCGGTAGCGCCATCCGCACCGGAGGCTCCACCCGCTACGGGGGCCCCGCCAGCTCCGGCGGCCCCGGAAGCACCACCCGTCCTGGCAGCGCCACTGACTCCGGCGGCGGCTCCGTTCGACCCAGTTCCGCTTGGGTTGCCACCGGCCCCAGCGCCCGCCACTGCACCGGCCGCGCCGGGTGGCGTGGCAGTCTTGGTGACCATGGTTCCTGCTGGGCTCGCTCCGCTGCGGGTTCCAACCCCGCCAGCGCCCGTGGCTGGTTCGACCGTCACGCCGGACGGCGTATTGGCGCTCGTCAGCGGCTTGAAGTTGGCCTCGTTCATCTTCTGACCAACTGCCACGTCGTATTCCTTGCCCTTGTGCCGGATCTTCACCATCCACGGCGAGATGATCTCGACCAGGGTGATGCCCTCCGCGTCCTTGCCGATTTCAACAGTGCGAGCACCTTCCAGGTAGACGGTGCTGCCGAGCATGCCGACCACTTTGGGGCCGGTGTATTCGGTGGGTGCTTGTGGCGGCGGCGGTGGTGGGGACGGCGGCGGCGGTGGCGGTGGCGGCGGAATCTTGCGCTTCCAGTCCTGCGGCGCGAAGAACAACGAGCGTCCCGCAAAGCGAGACTCATACGTCCCCTGCGTGGTCTCATGTTGAGCAAGCAGCGGCGTCGTGACATCAACCGCGTCTATCGATGCCGAAGGACGAAAGATGTCAAGGAGCAGCGGGGCAGAGTGTTGCACCAACACCAAAGCGCCAGCGCTCGCGCATAGCACCGTAGCTACCAACATTCCTGACCAACGAATTCCAGATGGAAGCTGCAGGTTCATCGCGCGGACCTCCCAGTGCCAGCGATCACCCATGTCTCAATGGTTGCCTGCACCGTGACTTTGCG
>JBILYM010000271.1:0-3422 GCA_044377725.1 Phycisphaerales bacterium | reverse complement strand
CGACCCCGCCAATCCAGCCACCTGGCCAGCGGTTGTGTTTGTTGCGCAGATTGCTAATCCGTTCAACGAGCCAGTGAACTTGGCGGACTTTGAATTGCGCATCAATCCCGCTTCGGGCGCGCCGCAGCGATTCTTCTTCGGGCTTCCTGGTCCTGCTGGAAGTCGCAGTGGCAACATCTACGGACCGGATGTTGAACTTGGACCCTGCACGCCAGAGGAGCCGCGCACGGCGCTGGTCTTCAGCCTTCCAGAAAAGTTCCCAAACGGCGATCCATTCCCGCGCGATGCATGGCTCGACTTCCTTGATATCGGCGCGTCGATTGATGCCGACGGTGATGGGACGATTACGACCACCGAGGCTGACCCGTCGAATGACATCAAGCCCGGTCAATTCTTCAAGCCGGACATTAACGCCATCTACTCGCCAGCGTGGGGCGGTTCATCCGCTACCGGCACTCAGTACTTTGATGCCAACCGTCGCGGTGGCACGCTGTATTTTGACGCCACTCGAACCACGGCCCCCACGGTCTTTGCTGGGCTTGATGTCAGTGGCGATATGAATCGTTGGAAGCCATCGCCTTCAATTGGTGGTGCGCCACCAACCAATTCGTACATTGAGTTGCGACGCGCCATTTATCCATCAAACGGCGGAACGCCAAGTTGGACGGTGGTCGATCGCTTTGAAAATGAATTGGATCCAGACCTCAACGGCTCGACTGGTCAGCGCGTCACGGACCTGATCAATCGCCTCTACATTAACGGCTCTGGCGGCTCGCTCCCGCCGCCACCAGCCATCACGTGTAGCCCCAGCAGTTTGAACATTAACGGAATTCGCATTCGCAACGGCGAGTTCTTTACCACTTGGGCACGTGGCGCGCGGCAGTGGTTGTTTGATACACAGAACGGCATCACACCAACGCCAGTCGGTCGTGGCGTCATCACCATGGATGAACGGACTCCGCGCTACGCATTTGCACGCACCACGGGCGTCATGGCGTCGAGTGCCACGAACGGCGGTTCCGTGGAACGTCAGACGAGTGTCGGCGATACACAGGAGTCGCGCAAGGGCGAGATTATCGAGCTAGATGGATTTAAAGCAGGAGAATCTCCTGAAGCCATCCCAACCATCCCAATCCCGGCTCCTGACGGGGATCCGGCTTCTGGTCCGCAGAGCCTGTGGATCTCGTCCGTTTACTACAACCTGTGGGGTGAGCAAAAGCGCGGCAAGCCGACCTTCTTTCCCACCCGCATTCCCGAGAACGCACAAGGCCGCACCTACAACTACCCTGCGTGGCTCCTGGCAAACGCCACGCCGCCCACTGGCATGACGCTCAATTACGGCGAGAAGGGCGTGTCGGATCGCAAGTTCGTCGACGGATCCGACCCCAGTAATTTCACTGCGCCGTACCGGCTCTTCCAGAAGGATGCGGACTTTGATCAGGCGGCGGAAATCTTGGATGTTCCGTTGTGGGGCACATTGGTGCAGCGCACCGGTAGTGGTCGTGCCTACGCCACGCTGGCGGAGATTCTTGCGCAGCCGCAGAACTCGACCGCTGACCTGTATTTCCCCAAGTTCCCTAAGCCTGCAACGTCAAACGGCGTTCTCAGTTACGGCTCCAACCAGGAGCACTACAACCGCCTGCAACTTGAGCCCGCGCAATACGACACCGTTGTATCAGCAGGCGGTCGACCAACGCTCTTGAGTGGCATTCAGACCATGCCGCCGCCCATTGAGGGTGCGGTTACTGCTACCACTCCTGCGCAACAGAACGGCATCGGCTTCAACGCTCGTCTGCCCGGTGGAGCGGCTCTCTTGGACGCATTCGTTGTCGATGATCGCGGTGCCGCACCGTTTGACACGTGGACCAGCACCACAGCCCCCGATGGCGTGATCGATTTCAATGAGCGCGCCAGCGCCGAGAACCGCCGCCTGCGGTTGGCTCGCAACTTTGAAGGCAAGCTCACCCCTGGACTCATCAATATCAACACCGCGCCGATTGAGGTGTTGCACGCCATGCCGCAGATGACGCGCTTGGTTTATGACGATGACTTCCCAATCACCAAGACTGCCGATTCTGATCCAGCCACGCTCAATGCAGCCAGTTCCGCGTTGAGTAAGCGCCGGCTCGTCCGCGATCCCCTGGCATGGCAAGCGGCCCCGTACGACATGGGTGGCGGGGCGCCTGGTCCAGGTAACCCAAACTCCATCCTCTTTGATTACGGCGTAGCAGCCCCGCGCGTTCGCGTGGCAGAGGCAATGGAACTGTGGCGCAACAAGGGCAATGTATTGCCTGACTTGAGCAACAACTTGTTCCAGAACATGCCGAGCTACTACAGCCGTGGTCTTGATTTCCCAGACGCGTCCAACCACCGCGAGTGGGCGCCGGGTACGCGCAGCGAGCGTGGCTTTGACAGTATCGGTGAGTTGGCAGTGCTGACCAAGGGCGCGGAGTTTGCGCCCACCACTTCCAGTGACGGAGACGGCAACGGCACGCCCGACGTGCAAGACATCGCCAAGGGCAAGGTTGCCGACGTGAACCGCAACAACGTGGCAGACAGTGCTGACGCTGCAGCGTTGGTTGGTTCAAGCTGGAACCAGGCCGAAGGTTGGTCGATTCGCTTCGCTGGCACGGATCCGTACCGAACCAAGTGGGACGATCCATCCTGGGGCGGCGGCCGCGGTTCATCCGTTGGCTCCGGTCCGCAATCGGTCGGCGGTACAGCATTGGCGTACCGCACCGAGGGCATTCCGCAAACGCTCACCGCGGGCCAAACGCAGGTCTATCCCCTCACTGGTCGAACCGCCATTGACAAGCACTTGCTGGTGACTGCCACGGATGATCGAAACACGATCGCCAATGAAATCAATGATACTTCCAACGACGCGTTGGGCACCCAGTTCATTGAAACCAAGGCCTATCACTACGACATGACCTCCGGTGATGCCGTTGAGCAGAACCAGATACTGCGCGGTATTTCCAACATCGTCACCACGCGCAGTGATGTCTTCACCATTTGGCTTCGCATCCGCACCATCAAGCAGGACACGCTCACCGGTCAATGGAACGGCACCGACCCCGAGTCCATCGTTGACGATTCCCGTTACATGATGACCATCGACCGCTCATCCGTCGATCGCCCCGGTGAGCAGCCCCGCATTGTGAGTTTCGTGAAGGTCCCGAACTAGTACATAGACGTGACGATGCAACCGCACTGAGGCGTTACTTCGGCCGCCCCCGCCCAAGGATCTGCAGCGTCACCGTATCGCTCGCCGTACTCATGTCGATCGTGCCGTGCGCCGTCCACACGTAGCCAGCCGGGTAGGGCATGCTGCTCGCTCCAGGGATCGGTGCCGAAAAGCCGTAGCAGATGGGCAGGAACTCGTTCAGTTCATCCCAGGTGCCAAATGAGGGCCACGGGCG
>JBILYM010000270.1:0-3427 GCA_044377725.1 Phycisphaerales bacterium | reverse complement strand
AGGTTGCCGCCGAATCGTTCGGAGAGCTGCGATTCCATCGCTTCGCGCAGAATGGTGGATTCGCGCAGCACCATCCACGCGGAGGCCATGATGGCCATCACGCCAAGCAGCGTGAAGAGTGCCACGGTTCGTTTACGAAATCGGCGCCGAATGCTTGAAGGCGCCAATTGCGGCGCATGGCGCGCGATCGCCTCATCGGCACGACGCGCAAATTCCCCGGGCGCACGGCGCGCCATGGCCTCGATGCGGTCGAGGTGCATGTCGGGCATGTGCGGCTCGTCGCTGGGACGTTCGTCTTCGGGATGAGCAGGGTCGTGGCTCACGGGGCGCGGATGGTACGCCGGGAACGACCGGTGCCGTCGTTCGTACAATCACGGGATGCCTCGCCTTGCCATAGTCATCGGTGCAGCGCGCCGCGTTGGGCGCGCAGTTGCCCTTGAACTTGCATGTCATGGGTGGGATCTGCTACTTACCCACCACACGCGCGGCGCTGAAACGCTGCAGACCGCGGCCGATGCCCGCGCGGCGGCAGGGGAGTCCGGGCGGACCATTGATGTTCGAACCGCCGAATTGGATCTTTCTGACCTTGCCGCGGTGGAGCAATTCGGTCGTGCGCACGGCAGCGGTGCCGCCGATGCCCTGGTGTTGAGTGCTGCCAGTTACGCGCGCACGCCGTTCGGATCCATTGATGCCGCAACCGCGGAACGCGAAATGCGCATCAATGCCTTGGCGCCTTTACTGTTGGTGCAGGCGCTTGCTCCGGCGTTGGCGCGATCTGTGCTCACTGGCGGCGGAGCAGTGCTGGCGTTTGGAGATATTCACGCCATGGGTCGACCGCGCCGCGCGTTTGCGCCGTACCTCATGTCCAAGTCGGCATTGCATTCCATGGTGGAAGCGTTGGCATTGGAATTGGCGCCCGCGGTGCGCATCAACGGCATTGCGCCCGGTGTGGTGGCATGGCCCGACGACGCGCCAGCCGAGGAACGCGCGGCTTATGAGGCACGCATTCCGCTGGCACGAGCTGGGACGCCGGATGATGCGGCGCGCCTTGTGCGTTCGATGATTGAAGACATGCCCTACGTCACCGGTACGGTCATTCGACTGGACGGCGGTCGTTGGTTGCGCTGAGTGCAGCGCGCACTTCATCGGCGGGGGCGCCTGCTAAACCAGCAGCATCGGCAGAGATCATTGCTTTCACTTGGTCGCCGGCCTGCATCCAGGCTGCGGCAGCGCGCAGCGATCGTTTCCAGTCATTGGGCGCAGCGGCCGCGCTTTCATCAAGAGTTGCCGCCGCCTCACGCGCTTGCCCAAGCGCTGCATAGGCAGCGGCAATTTCTTGTGCGCACGCTGGTTGACGGCGCAGCGGGGCGTCGAGTGCCAAGAGCAGTTCCAATGATTCGCGTGGCGCGCCGGCCATTCGTCGCATGCGTGCGTCGGCAATGCGCAACTCGATCGATGTTGGTGCCAGTGCGCGGGCTTGCGCAATCTTGATGCGTGCGGCGTTGGGGTCGCCGTTTCGCAATTCCAAATCAGCAAGCGCGGCCTTTGGATCCGGTGATTCAGGCATGGCGCGTTCGGCGGCTTCCAACAGGCGCCGTGCTTCCACGGCTTGACCATCACGCGCGCGTGCCATTCCTAGGTACAGGGCAAACTGCGCGCTGGATGGGTCAGCGGCAAACGCGGCTTCATAGTGCGTCACCGCTTGTGGATGACGCAGAGCGGTGTCTGAAACCACGCCCGCGGCATGTTGCAGCGCTGCGTTTGTTGGTGCCAAAGCGGCTGCTCGGTCATACGCGTCTGCTGCGCGCGCCATGACATCGGCACGGTCTTGAGAAGGCAGGTCCGGCTGCATGGCCAGCGCCACCAGCGCCCGACCGAGGATTTCCTGAGCGCGCATCAGGCCGGGTGCTTCGCTCGCTAATTTTTCTGCCACAAAGACCGCTTCGCTTGGCTTGTCGGCGGCCAGGTACGAATCGATGGCGCGAATGGCGGCGTCCAATTTCTTTGGCTCAACGCTGCTTGCCGCGGCAGGCTTGGAATCGGTGGGGCCGCAGCCGACCGGGGCGAACGCGGCCGCCATGACCGCGGCAAGTGCCGTCCACGGCAACAGCACGCGCGCCGTGGCGCGGAGAAGGGTTCCGCTTTCGTAGAATCGTCGTTCCATGTCAAGCGCCCAGCCAATCGAATCGAGCACGCCAACCGGCGGCTCTGAACTCCAGCTCGCCAAAGCCTACACCCCGGCGGACGCGGAGACGTTTGCGTGGTCGCGTTGGCGCGACGCGCGTTGCTTCCATGCGGAGCCCACCGATGCGGGTGCGCCGTATTCGATCTTCATTCCGCCGCCAAATGTCACCGCCGCGCTGCACCTTGGTCATGCGCTCAACAACACATTGCAAGATGTCTTGACGCGTTACCACCGCATGAAGGGCATGAACACCATGTGGATGCCGGGCACTGACCACGCTGGCATTGCCACGCAGTCAGTGGTGGAGCGACGACTGCTGCAACAAGGCAAGCGCCGTTCTGATTTCACGCGCGAACAATTCATTGCCAAGGTTCAAGAGTGGAAAGATGAGTACGAAGCAACCATTTTGAGCCAATTGGAGTTGATGGGCGCTTCGTGTGATTACGACCGCGTGCGATTCACCATGGATCCTGTGTGCGCCGCAGCAGTGCGGGCTGCATTCTTCAAACTCTTTGATGACAGTCTGATCTATCGAGGTAAGCGGTTGGTGAATTGGGATCCGGTGTCACGCACCGCGCTCGCCGATGATGAAGTGGAGATGGAAGAAGTGGACGGCCACTTCTGGTACCTCCGCTATCCGTTTGATGATGGATCCGGTTACGTGACGGTGGCAACCACGCGTCCAGAAACCATGCTTGGCGATACCGCTGTGGCGCTCAACCCGAAGGATCCGCGCGCAGCGGCGGTGCGCGGCAAGAAGTTGCGCTTGCCCATTGTTGGTCGCGTCATTCCAATTGTGGAAGATGACTACGTGGTCATGGCAGTGGAGCAGGGCGGCGACCCCGCCGACACCAAGGCGCAATTTGCAACTGGATTCTTGAAAGTCACTCCCGCGCATGATCCCAATGACTGGGAGATTGGCATTCGTCACGGCGTTGCAGCGATCAATGTCATGGCGCCCGATGCGTCCATCTCTGATCGGCATGGTTGGGAAGATGTCTCAGCTGAGGCGCGTGCGTTCGTTGGCCTCTCCCGCGAAGACGCGCGGACAGCGATTGTTGCATGGTTCAAGGCGAACGGTCTCCTTGAGGGCGTGAAGCCCTATCGACACAGCGTTGGTCATAGTTATCGCAGTCACGTGCCCGTGGAGCCATACCTCAGTGAGCAGTGGTACGTGCGCGTGACGGATGACCGCCTGCGCGGTGCTGCGTTGCGTTCGATGAATCCGGCGCAACGTGATGG
>JBILYM010000269.1:0-3446 GCA_044377725.1 Phycisphaerales bacterium | reverse complement strand
GCACCACCCCCTCGGTGGTCGGCTTCACCGAGAAGGGCGAACGGCTCGTCGGCCAGACCGCCAAGCACCAGCAGATCACCAACCCCAGCAACACCGTCTTCAGCATCAAGCGCTTCATGGGTCGCCGCCACAGTGAGGTGGGCCACGAAGAGAAGTTGGTGCCCTACACCATCAAGGGTGCACCGGACGAAATGGTGAAGGTTGGCATCCGCGGCAAGGACTACTCCCCGCCGGAAATCTCCGCCATGATCTTGGCTGACCTGAAGCGTCAGGCCGAAGAGTTCCTTGGCGAAACCATTACCCGCGCGGTGATCACCGTGCCCGCGTACTTCAACGACGCGCAACGTCAAGCCACCAAGGACGCTGGCGAAGTTGCCGGCCTCAAGGTCGAGCGCATCATCAATGAGCCAACGGCGGCAGCACTCGCCTACGGTCTTGAGAAGAAGACTAATGCGAAGATCGCAGTCTTTGACCTCGGCGGCGGAACGTTCGATGTGTCCATCTTGGACATTTCCGACGGCGTGTTCGAAGTGCTCTCCACGAACGGCGACACCCACCTCGGCGGCGATGACTTCGATCAGAAGCTCATCGACTTCTTGGCCGAAGACTTCCGCAAGAAGGAAGGTATTGATGTCCGCAAGGATCCGATGGCTCTACAGCGCCTCAAGGAAGCTGCCGAGAAGGCCAAGATTGAACTCTCCACTCAGGTAGAGACCACCGTCAACTTGCCATTCATCACTGCGGACCAGAACGGCCCGAAGCACTTGCAAGTCACACTGACGCGCGCCAAGTTTGAGGAACTCTGCAAGGACCTGTTCGAACGCCTTGCTGCGCCGTGCGAGAAGGCACTTGCTGATGCAAAACTCAAGCCATCCGACGTGCAAGAGATCGTCATGGTTGGTGGTTCCATTCGCATCCCCAAGGTGCAGGAACTCGCCAAGAAGATCTTCCACACGGACAATCTTGACAAGAGCATCAATCCCGACGAAGTGGTCGCTATCGGTGCAGCCATCCAGGGCGGCGTGCTCATGGGTGACGTGAAGAACGTGGTGCTCTTGGATGTCACCCCGCTCTCACTCGGCGTGGAAACGCTCGGTGGCGTGATGACCAAGCTCATCGAACGCAACACCACCATCCCGACCTCAAAGAAGGAGATCTTCTCCACTGCGCAGGACAATCAGAACGCCGTGACGATCGTGGTGCTGCAGGGAGAGCGCCAGATGGCTGCGGACAACCGCGTGCTGGGACGCTTCGACCTGCAGGGCATTGCAGCCGCACCGCGCGGCGTGCCACAAGTAGAAGTGGAATTCTCGTTGGATGCCAACGGCATTCTCAATGTCATGGCCACAGAGAAGGCCACTGGCAAGAAGCAGGAAATCAAGATCACCGGCTCGAGCGGTATCTCCAAGGACGAAGTGGAGCGCATGCGCAAGGATGCCGAGGATCACGCCACCGCCGACAAGGCGCGTCGCGAGCTCGTCGATACCAAGAATCGCGCGGAGCAGGTGGCGTACCAAGTCAAGAAGCAGCTTGAGGAGATGGGCGCGAAGGTCCCAGCCGAAAGCCGCAACAAGATTGAAAGTGCGCTCAGCAACCTTGAGGACAAGCTGAAGGGCGATGATCAAGCCGCCATCGAAGCTGCGCTCAACAACCTGATGAACGCCTCGGGCGAACTGCAGCAAGCTGCGGGTGCCGCGGGCGCAGGAGAACCGGGCGCCGCTGGTGGAGCTGCTGGATCATCCGAAGGCGGCCCCAAGAAGGACGACGTCATCGACGCCGAGTACGAAGTAACCGACGAGAAGAAGTAATTATGCGTGGCTAGCGGCAAGGCTCCCCTTGCCGCTAGCCTGCATTGCTTCGGTACCGCTCCGCACAGCCTGATGCGCAACTTCGCGCATCACGCCGACCCGGGCGCAACGCCGCATGCACTATGCAGATCATCAAGGGCATTGCCGTCAGCCCCGGCATCATCGTCGGGCGCGCATTCTTGGTGGGAACGGCCGAACAGGTTGTCCCACACCGCATCATCGATCCATCAGAAGTCACCGCGCAACATGCGCGGCTGCACGCAGCACTGGCAGCAGCCAGCGCTGAAATCGATGAGTTGCGCGAACGCACTCGCCGCGAACTCGGCCCGGAGCCAGCCAAGATATTTGAGTTCCATGCCGGACTCCTGCGCGACCGCGTGTTGGTCTCCGCGGTTGAGCGCCGCGTCGCCAACGATTTCGTGACTGCCGAACAGGCGGTCGCTGATCAGTTCCGCGTCTTGGTCGATCAATTCAATCGCATGGGCAATGAGGTCTTCGAACAGAAGGCCAATGACATTCTGGATCTTGAACGCCGCGTGCTCGGCCGACTGATGGGCGAAGAGAAGAGCCGCTTGGCACAACTTGATGCCCCGGCCATTGTGATTGCCCATGAACTGACGCCAAGCCAAGCTGCTGGCATGGACCGCAGCAAAGTCATCGCCATTGCCACTGACCTCGGCGGTCGTACCGGACATACATCGATCGTGGCGCGTGCGCTCGGCTTGCCAGCGGTGGTTGGTTGCCAGCGGCTTTCCGTCGAAGTGGAAGACGGCGATCAGCTGATTGTTGACGGCAATGATGGCGTCGTCATCCTGCGCCCGGATTCGCGCACGCTTGAGGAGTACCGCCGCAAGCAAGAGCGCTCGCAACGTTCACGCGCGGCAATGCGCGAACTTTCCGGGCACGAGGCGGTCACCAAGTGCGGCGCGCGCATCCAACTCATGGGCAACATTGAGTTCCCAGAGGAAGTGGAATCGATGCTCGCCAATGGCGGCGATGGTGTTGGGCTGTATCGCACTGAATTCCTCTGGCTCACCCGCAAGGAGCCGCCCACTGAGCAAGATCACATGGACGCGTACCTGCGCGCCATCACCCTGCTCAAGGGCAAGCCGCTCACCATTCGCACCTGCGACCTCGGCGCGGATAAATACACACAGGCGCAAATGGAAGAGCCGGAGCGCAACCCCTTCTTGGGTCTGCGCTCCATCCGGCACTCCTTGGCGAACCCCGCCGAGTTCAAGTTGCAGTTACGGGCCATCCTGCGGGCTAGCGCCCACGGACCGGTCAAGATGATGTTCCCGCTGGTCTCCAACCTCATGGAGCTCCGCCAAGGCAAGCTCATGCTGGCGGACATCAGCGAGGAATTGGAGGACGAAGGCATCGCCTTTGACCGGCAGATGCCGGTTGGGGTGATGATCGAAGTGCCCTCCGCGGCCCTGATGGCGCGGGTCTTTGCCGCCGAAAGCAACTTCTTTTCCATCGGCACCAATGACCTTGTCCAGTACACCCTGGCGGTCGACCGCGGCAACGAGCGAGTGGCGCATCTCTACCAATCAGCCCATCCGGCGGTTGTTTATCTGGCCAAATCGATCGTCCGTGCCGCCCGCAGCGCCCAGATCGACTGCAGCCTATGCGGCG
>JBILYM010000049.1:0-10245 GCA_044377725.1 Phycisphaerales bacterium | reverse complement strand
GTCTTCAAGCGCTCCAGCGAAGGTTGCGGCGGAAACCGAAAGCACAGCAAGCACCGCGGAGAGGCGCGGGCGGAGGCAGGATGAAATCAGATGCATGCGGTCAGGATACGGGCTTCACAGCCAGGGCTTGCTCGATGGCTTTACGGAGTTCTTCGCCCGTTGGCTTCACGCCTGAACCATAGAACGCAACCGGCTTGCCATCCTTGCCAACCACGTACTTGCCGAAGTTCCAGCTTGGCAATTTGCCGGTGCCGGCGCTGAGAAACGCATAAATCTCGCTCTGGCCTTCCCCGGCTTTGGTCTGCACCTTCGACATCATTGGGAAAGTGACGCCGTACGTCTTTGAGCAGAAATCGCGGATCTCAGAGGCGGAGCCAGGCTCCTGCCCACCAAAGTCATTGCAGGGGAATCCAATCACTACGAGACCCTTGTCTTTGAATTCCTTCCAGACGGTTTCCAATTCCGCGTACTGCGGGGTGTAGCCACATCGGCTCGCCACGTTCACCACCAGCACCACCTTGCCCTTGTACATGTCAAGGTCCACGGCGGCACCGTCAAGCGCGGTGGTCTTGAATGAATACAAACTGGTGCCCTTCGCTGCCGCTGGCGGCGCTACGGCCTGACCGGCGCCAAAGCCCGTCAACAGGGAGACAACACCGAGTGCGGACGCGATCATTTTTTTGGACATGGGGTTCGAATCGTGGGAGAGAGTGGGAGGAGCGGGATAGGAACGTACTTAGGGTCCGTGATTCCGGTAGGGGTCCACGGGCAATCGCCTGCACTTCGTTGAGTTCGTAGCGACGCGCCCATACTAGGCAGTTCAACCGTGTGCCGACCGGTGCCCTCCGCGAGCTGCGCGGGGCATGCCGGTCGGAGGACGGCGGCGTACCGCTACCGAACTTGTGCAGGACAAGCGTAATAACCTTGCAAATTCAGTGCTCGTGAGAAACAAACCGCGACTAGCAGCCGATTATCTGGCGATTGCTACAGTTACTCCGTCTGCTATCACTCATATTAAGCAAAGTTCTGCTTTCAATCAAGATTCCTTGAGGGGTTCATCCGCGGAATGCGCGTTGTATCCGGGGGAAAGAGTAATTCTCTGACAACTCCATGCGAGCATGAGTAGTACGACCGATCCGAACCCACGCCCAAAGCACGGCTCCGACCCAAGCGACCACGCTGAGGGCGGTTCAGCCGATCACGTTCCGACCGGACAAAGTGGGAACCCCAGCGCCGCGGAGGGCCGAAACCAGCTTCCGTCTGAAAACGCTGAATTTCCGATCCCTGTGAGCATCTCCATGTTGGTCGCCGACCAATACGGCGCGCTCCGTGCACTCGCCGAGCGGCAAGTGACCGCGGAACGGGCGCGGACCGGCCAGCAGACGATTAGTCCGACATCGCTTCTTGGTGAGACATTCCGTCGTCTGGTCCAACAAGAAACCAAGATCGCCAACTCCGACCACCTGGCTGCTATTGCCACGATGCTCTTTGTCCGCATCATTGCCGATCGCCGTCGTCGGAGACTGACGATCAAGCGCGGTGGGGGCGCGAAGCAGTTGCCCATCGGCGAAGAGCTCGCGCAGAGTGGCGCGCGATCCCCCGCTGAAGAATCCGCCCACATGTCGGATCTGGATGTCCTGCACGACAAGCTTGCTGAACTGGCACAAGTTTCGCCACGCCGGGCGGAGGCGCTTTCACTGCACATGATTGGTGGCATCACTATCCCAAACGTTGCAAAGTTACTCAACGTCTCCGTCGCCACCGTGGAACGCGACTTAGCGCTCGCGCGCGCGTGGCTTGCTGCGCAGATGCGGTGATCAGGTGATCGGGTGCCGCGTGGTGATACGTGGTGATGCGGCACAGAAACCGCTTACTCCGGAACCGACTGGAACCGCGCGAACGAAGACCCACACTCGATCAACAGCGCCGTTTCTTCGTCAGTAAAGGTCCGCTCGCCGGTATTCGCAATGCCGAGTGTCCCCACCAGTGCGGCGCCACTTCGGACCGGCACCACGATCGAACCCGCTAGGCCAAGCGAGCGCACCGCGGGCTGCACTACCCCGGAGCCATCGCGGTTCAGGTTGCACCACGAAACTGGCTCGTTCAATTCGGCACAGACCCCCGCCATGCCCTTACCGATTGGAATGGTGCGAATGTGTTCCATGACCGGTGCTGGGATGGCCCCATGGACCGCCGCCAAATGAAGCATGCCATCGGCACCTACAAAGTGCAGCGTCCCGGTGTGCGCGGCGAACGCTCGAATGACCGCTGCAAGAGCGATGGTGGCGTCCGTTGCCAACACAATATCTGAGGGAATCGTTGCCATATGAGTTTCGCCTGCATCCAAGATGCTGAATCACTCGTGTGCGTGCAGCGCGCGCGCCAACTGCATGGTGGCGTCAAAGTGCGCGCGGACTTCAGTCATGGAATCACCACCAAATTTTGCGAGAAATGCCGCCGCAATTTCAAACGCAACCACACACTCCATCACCACACTCGCAGCGGCGATGGCACTGACATCACTGCGCTCGTACTGACTCTGTACCGATTGATGGGTGGCAAGATCAACGCTGGGCATACCGCGAAGGAGCGTCGATATTGGCTTCATCGTGCCGCGAACCACCACTGGCATACCGTTGGTCATGCCACCTTCAAGCCCGCCCGCGTTGTTACTTGGACGAACAAATCCGAGATGTGATTCACCAACGAGCGACCGGTCGTATGCGATGGGGTCGTGTACGTCGCTGCCGAAATGCCACGCGCAGTCGGCACCCATACCGATTTCAACGGCTTTGAATGCTTGAATACCCATGACGGCAGCAGCTAATCGCGAGTCGAGGCGCTCATTCCACTGCACGCATGTACCAAGGCCGGCCGGAACACCCAAGACATGCACCTCAACGCGACCACCCACGGTGTCCTGCTCCACCTTGGCCTTATGAATGTGATCGATGATCCGCGCCCCAGTTTCCGCGTCTGGGCAGTAGACATCACTGGCGTCGCGCGCGGCGCGGAGTTCGGGCAATGATTCTGCATCCACGTGTACGACACAGGTGGCATCGATGGCGCCGCTTACAAACCCAAAGACTTCGATTCCAAACTCGCGCAAGAACACTTGGGCGAGCGCGCCCGCTGCCACACGTGCTGCCGTTTCCCGCGCACTGGCGCGCTCCAGCGTGCCGCGACAATCCTGAGTCAACCACTTGAGACTGCCTGCAAGATCGGCGTGGCCGGGGCGCGGACGAGTGACCGGCGGCGTCTTGATGGCATCATCAAGCCGACTGTCCTTGTTGACAATCTCAAGTACCACTGGCGACCCAAGTGTCACGCCGGAACGCACGCCGGTCAGCAGCCGCACGACATCGGTCTCGATGCGCTGCCTTCCGCCACGACCGTAACCGCCCTGCCGGCGCGCGAGTTCTGCATTGATGAACGTGGTGTCGATGGCCAGTCCGGCAGGAAGTCCTTCCACAAACGCCAAGGTTGTTGGTCCGTGAGACTCGCCAGCAGTGCGGTAGGTCAGCATGGATTGCAAGGATATCCACGTTGCCACGTTGAAACGAGATGTGCTGCCGTCCCCATGCACATGCCATGGGCAATCACTTGCTACACCATGCAGAACATGTCGATCGATGCCCATGACAATCTCGTCCCTGCCGCCACTACTGCGGGACAAGAAACGCGCGATTTTTCTGAAGTCGCTGCGGTTGAATCACCTGTTCCGCATGGCGCTGGGCGCGCTGCACCGCTCGGAATGTTCCGCGACCCGGCGTGGTGCATGGCACTTACGGCGGTGATTGCGTTGGCGTGGTTCGTACGCGGAACGATGCTCTTTCGTGGCGCGGTGCCGGCAGGAATGGATGCTGGTTACTACGCGGTGCAGGCACGGGATCTGCTGGAGCGCGGATCCCTTCGATGGGCCGATGTTCCAATCACCTTTCTGGTTGATGCGGTGGTTGCCAAATGCTTGATGGTCACGCTTGGGTGGGACATCGACACCGCCACTCTCTTTGCCTCCCGCATAGTGGATGCTTTGGCGGAACCGATGGTGGCGATTCCATTGTTCATGGCGGCGTGGATCTTCGCCGGTGGGAAGCGCAGCATGATTCCGGGGGCTATCGCTGTTGGATTGGCCATCACCGTGAGCGCACCACTGCTGCGGATGGTCGGTGACTTTGAGAAGCAATCGATGGCGTATGTATGTATGGCAGGGACATGGATATGCGGGTGGATCGCCATGCGGTCCGAAAGTGGGCGCGGTGCGATGCGCTGGTGGCTCGTAGCAGCGTTGCTGCTGGTGATGGCGGCGCTCACGCACGCGGGCACCTTCGCTGCAACGGCACTTGGTGCAGCGTTGATGCTTGGGGTGCGGGCGGTGCGCGGGGGAGTCGATCGAAGGAAAGCGGTACGTGCGGCGGTCATACTGATGGCGATCGGAGCGGTGTCACTCGGTGCGGTGTGGTGGCTCGCGCCGGGAAAGGCGACCGCCATCATGAAGTTGCCGATCACCCTCATCACCCCGGATTCGCAACAAAGTGGTCCGGGGGGACCAGGTGGACCGGGAGGTCCGGGTGGACCGGGAGGACCGGGAGGACCGGGAGGATTGTTGATGGGGGCGGTTTGGATCGGGGCTGTGATGCTCGGAACTGCACTCCTCGCGCGCGCCATGCGATCACTCACGCGAACAGTCGCCGATGAAGCACTCGTGATTGGCATGTTCTTTACAGCGGCATGCCTCGTCTGCCCCATCTTCAGCGGCGATCACATGATGCGACTTGCACTGATGGTGCCAGTACCTCTCGCATGCATAGCGGTGTACTTACTTTGTACAAGTAGACGACCCGTGATCCGAATTCTGCAATGGTCTATATCAGCCGTCGCAGCAGTATTTCTTGTTGTCAGTGCCACCAACCACATGCATGGGCGGCTCATGGAAACCATCAGTGATGAGGGGTATGCGGACCTACGTTCGTGGCGCACAGAACTGATCCCTGGTGATCAAGCGGTGGTATCAGCTCGACATGGATTGGAATTCTGGGCGGCGTTTGCAATGGATACACACGGGCGCTGGGGCACACTCAAGGACTCGGACTTCGATCAATACGAACGCCTCTATGTCTTAGAAACACGGCGCGGACCGAACGGGCCACGCGGTGGTCCCGGCCCGAGGCCTAGTGCCGGCGCCGATCGTGGGCCCGGCCCTGGTCGTGGCCCTGGCCCAGATCGTGGTCCCGGTCCCGGTCGCGGCCCCGGTCGTGGCCCTGGTCGCGGACGAGGCCCAATGACCGATCCGGTCATTCCGGCGGAAGCAATCATCGTGAAACAGTCCGATCAGTTCACGCTGTGGGAAGTTCCAAAGTCAGCGCGCGAATCGTTCAGCGCCGGCCCAGACAGCATGGGGCGTGCTCGCCCCGCGGAGCAGTAAACCAACTGTTTCGCCATGGATGTGTGACTTACTCTCAATCCGTATGCCACAAGCAGAACTGTCGCTCCGCCTGCTTGGTGAACATGACCCAGCCATCCACCGTGCGCGCGCCGCATGAACGCGCATGAATAAGAAGCGGCGTCTCAAGCGGTGCATACACGGTATCCATGACCGTAACGCTGTCATCAAGATGAACATCGCCAGCAAGTGGATTGCCCTGTGGGTCGGATCCACCTTGCATACCCACCGGCGTGCAATTGACAAATGCATGAAAGCCGCCGCTGCCGAGTTCTGCAGTTCGGCCTGCAATAACTGATCCTGCAACCGCGTCGCCATTGCCAAGCCCGCCCGCCCCGTTGCGTGCCTGCACAGCAGCTTCTTGCAACTGCGCACACATACGACGCGCACGATCCTCATTGCGGTTGAACACCACCACCTGCGCGCCCTCATCCGCTAATCCAACAGCAACCGCACGAGCAACCCCACCAGCACCAAGTACGGCGATGCGTTTCCCTCGCAGCGCCGCGCGTTCGATACCCATGCCGTGCGTCAGCGCATCCACTGCAGCAGGCGCGTCAGTATTGGCGCAATGCAAAGCGCCTGCAGCATTCAGATACAGCGTGTTTGCCGCACCGATGCGCGCCGCAAGCGCCTCGACGTGACCGCCCTGTTCATTGACAAATCGAACCAGGTGCTCCTTGTGGGGAATCGTCACACACGCACCACGGAAGTCAAGCGGCGCAAAGGCCAACAACTCTGCAACGGTCGCCTTGAAGTGTTCATACTCCGGTGGAACTGGCATCGGCAGCAACACGGCATGCCGCCCAGCCGCCCGAAACCATTCGTTGTGTACCTGCGGGCTCCGCGAATGACTAACCGGCCAACCGATCACGCCAAAGACACGCGTGGCTGAATCAATACTCCGAAACCCGTACAGGTTGACCATGTCCTGAACCGACACTTGTCCCGGCGCTGTGCCAGCTGCGTTTGCTGCGGCACGCTGTGCATCGGAATCACTACCTGCGTGTGCGAAGGTAAGAAATGCCCCAAATTTCGGCGCAAGGACGCGACTCATCAGCCCGGGCTCGCCCATACACAGCACTACTGCTGGCTTTACGCGCGTGGTGAGCAACTCGAATGCTTCAATGTTGTCGCGCACACTGCGCGCACGCCATGCGACCTTTGCCACAGCGCACGCATCAGCCTCCGCCATGGCCGTCCACTGCCGCAGAAGTGCCGCAGGCCGGCCTTCAAAGTCATGCGCGCTCAAGATCAATCGCGTGCCCACCGTACGCACTTGGCCAGGGTGTTCGACACAGAGTTCCAATTTTTGTCGCACATTCGCGCTGCGCTGCATATCCGCAAGTTCAAAGTCAATGTAGGTCGGCGCCACTTCGCCGCTCGCGGTGCAGAGCGCTTCTAAAAAACTGACTCGATCCGTTTCGTCGCCACGCCATTCGCCGCCTTCACGTGCACCGCGGATAGTCACGATGCAGGGCACCGGCGATTCTCGCACCAAGGTCCGCACATGACGCAATGCACCCTCACATTCTGCCAACGCGTCGACGCGCCATTCCACCATGTCAGCACCATGCTCAACTGCAAGGCGCGCATCGGCAAGCGCAATGTGAATCTCATCGGGGGCTTCAACGGAAATTGACACGCAAAGGTGAGTCACGGGCAGAATCCTACGGCGCGCAGCGTTGGCAGTTACGATTCCACCCAATGACCGACCAGATTGCCGAAGAGGCCTACCAGTTCCTGCGCGCGCACCTGTACGGAAAGATTCGCTTCGGCGAAGATCGTGTGGATATTCGCGTGGCGCCAACCGCCAGCGGCCACTTAGTGGCTTCAGTCATGGTGGCTATGTTGCGTTCGGTAGACACCGTGTTGGAGCTGCCTGACGACAGTGATGACTCGCTGGTCTTACAAGTGACCCTTGAGCAGATTGACGAGAACGGCCCGGATGGTGCCATCTGCGATCGCTGGTGCATCTATCACGGCGAGCCGCCAGATGTCCGATGGGCGCGCATGCAAATCGATGCCGCACGATTCAAGGGCTACTTCATCGATGGCCAAGCGCTCATGCGCGAGAACCCGTTTGCAGCTCAAGAGGGCGCTCTCTGCAAAGAACTCAATGCTTCTTGCCAAGAGTTGGTGATTCGCGCGGCACGGGCCTCGGGTGAACACCTACTCATTGACCCAAAGGTGGTTGGTGTCGACCCATGGGGCATTGATGCGCGCGCCCAACTAGGAATTGCACGAATTTCAGCCAATCCAGCCCTTGCATCTACAAACAACGTCAAACCGTGGCTGACCGAACAAGCTGCCGGGTGAGGGCTTCGCGCGCCGTACGCGCCCGCTTAAACTGATCGTTCATCAATTCGATGTCCACGAAGGAAACTACCGATGGCTCAAGGAATGTCTGGCAATCTGAACCATGCAATGATTGATGGCCCGCAAGGTAAGGCGGCTCAGGAGTATGCCAACCGATTTGGTGAGCCTGGCTTTCACGACATTACCAAGGCGTACATCGGGCAGAATTACAGTGGGTACACCGAAGAGAACCAAGAAACCTGGCGCGTTCTCTACGACCGGCAAATGGCTTACTTGGCCAACAATGCCAGCGAGGTTTATCTCCGCGGCGCCCGCAGCATCAACCTCGTTCGTGACCACATCCCTTACCTTGAGGGACCGCAGTCGGTGAATACGTTCTTGATGCCGCTCACTGGTTGGCAGAGCAAGGCTGTTCCTGGCTACTTGCCGGCCAAGGCGTTCTTTGCGTGCCTGGCGCGCCGCGAATTTCCGACCACCATCGTGATTCGTTCGCGCGAGTCTATTGACTACTTACCTGAGCCAGACATCTTCCATGACATCTTTGGACATGTCCCGTTGCATGCAGATCCCACCTTTGCTGACTTTCTGCAGACCTATGGCAAGGCTGCGGTCAGCACCGATGATCCGCACCATACCGAACGCCTCTCACGCCTCTTCTGGTTCACCGTGGAGTTTGGTCTGATCCGCGAAGGTGGGCGAAATCGGCTGTATGGAAGTGGACTGATTTCAAGTCCTGGCGAAAGTGCCCACGCACTTGACTCCAAGGATGTCGACCGCCGCCCGTTCGACCTTGAGACGGTCTGCAACACCTCGTTTGAAATCGACCATTACCAGCCGATTCTCTATGTTCTGGAGAGCTTCGATCAACTGCGTGATGCCATGAACACCTACGCGCAGCGACTTCTGGACCCAACGCGTCGACCCGTGAACGCCTAAAAACGCTTACGTCACCGCTACACTCCGCGCAATGCGCCGCACCCTGAATTCCCGTCCGTTGTGGGCACCTGTGACTGCATCCATCGCGGGACTACTCGGCGGCTGCGCCGTTGGGCCGAACTATCAGGCACCGCAGGTTCCGGTGGAGCCGCAATTCACTGCCAAGACGAACAACGCCCTCGCGGTCACCGAACCGATCAGCGAGCGCTGGTGGCAAAATTTCAATGACCCAGTACTGAACGAATTGGTGTCGCGCGCCGACATGCAGAACATCGATCTGCGCCGCACACTGCTTGCTCTTGAAGAGTACCGCGCGCAATACACCATCGATTTTTCCAAGCTGTTCCCGGAAATGGATACTGGCCTCGGGTACAGCCGCCGACGGATCAACGGTAACGCGATAGGAATTCAGAACTCTGATGCCCTGAAACAGAGCTTCAGCAATTGGGAATGGAACATCGCTTCTGCTGCTTGGGAAATTGACGTGTGGGGCGCGGTGCGCCGGCAGATCGAAGCCGGCGTATCGCGCGTGCAGATGAGTGCCGCCGGTTACCGCGCCGCGTTAGTAAGTATTCGCGCGGAGACTGCCCAGGCGTACGTCACCATTCGGCAACTGCAAGCACAACGCAAGGCGTACCGAGACCTTGCCCAGGGCTACGGAAAGTTGGTCGGCGCGATCGAGAAAAAGGTGCGCTATCAGGCCGGTTCGAAGGTGGAACTTGGCGAGGTGCGATCACGTCAGTCATCGGCATTGGCCGAGTCATTGCGCTTTGACGGGATGATCGCCAAACAGCTTTCCGGGCTGTGCATTCTGTTGGCGGAAACGCCGGAACGCATTCGCGCATTGGTTGAAACCGACGGCAAAGTGCCCACGGTGGACATGCCCATCGCTGTAGGTATTCCCTCGACACTGCTCATGCGTCGCCCCGACGTTCAAGCTGCCGAGCGTAACTTCCAGGCCGCCACTGCTGAAATCGGCGTCGCGGAAGCGGGCTACTTGCCACGCTTTACGTTCACTGGCAACTTCATCATCCAGACTCCGAATTTCAGTGACTTGGGAGATGTCAACACGAACATGACCTACGGATTCACGCCCGCAGTCAGTTGGAATTTCATGAACATCCTGACCGGCGCCGCCGAAGCGCGCGTCAAGCAAGCCAAGGCGCGCTCTGCGGATGCCCTGCTGCAGTATCAACTGGCGGTGGTGACTGCGGTCAACCAAGTGGAGTCGTCGATTACCGCATTTACTGCAGCACGTGCAGTGCGTAGCAACTTCTCGGATAGCGCCCGCGAAATCGGCGCGTCTTATGACTTGGCGTTCATGCAATACAACGCTGGCACTATTGACATTTCTCGTCTCATTGAATTCCTTCAGGCCTCAGTACTGGCGCGCAATGGACTCGCACAAGCAGAGGGACTCGTGGCGCAAGACTGCGTTGAGTTGTACCGCTCGCTCGGTGGTGGCTGGGAGAACAGCCCAATGCCCAGCGCTGTCGAGGACGTGAAGCGATTCAATCCCACCCCAACCGCAAACGACTTCTTGGCAC
>JBILYM010000268.1:0-3467 GCA_044377725.1 Phycisphaerales bacterium | reverse complement strand
GTGCGCGCGCGCTGCGAGCGTGAATTGAAAGTGCTTTCTGATAAGGCCATCAGTGCGTACTTCCTGATTGTGTGGGACTTTGTCAACTGGGCTCGTCAGCATGGCATTCCAGCCACGGCGCGCGGTTCGGGCGTGGGCACCATGGTTGGCTACGTGCTGGGGCTTTCCAATGCGTGTCCGGTTCGTTACGGTCTGCTCTTTGAACGCTTCACTGATCCGGATCGCAGTGAGCTACCCGATATTGATATCGACCTGTGCCAAAATGGACGCGCGGCTGTCATTCAGCATGTGCGACAGAAGTACGGACACGTTGCACAGATTGCGACGTTTGGTCGGTTGAAGGCTAAGAATGCCATTAAAGATGTGGCGCGTGTCTTCGGTTTGTTGCCCGCTGAAGGGCAGCGCATCGCCAATCTGGTGCCTGAAGCGCCGGACATGACCTTTGACAAGGCCTTTGCCTTGAGCCCGCAGTTCAAAGAGGCGTATGACGCCGATGAGCAGGTGCGGCGCGTAGTGGACGCGGCCAAAGAGCTTGAAAACCACGCGCGCACGCAGGGAATTCACGCAGCGGGCGTGGTCATCGCTACGCAACCGCTCGATACCATTGTGCCGTTGTGCCGACCAACCGGCGGCGGTGAAGAAGTAGTGACGCAGTGGGAAGGTCCGCTGTGTGAGAAGGCCGGCCTATTGAAGATGGACTTTCTGGGGTTGCGCACGCTGTCAACTATTGAGTTGGCAAAGAAGTTGATTCGCGACTCCATGTCGGACGAAGCAATTTGGCATGCCGCTGGTCGCGTGCGTGGCGATGGCGGTCCGCATCCCTTGGATCTCGACCGCATTCACCTGGATGACCAGCGCGTCCTTGGGCTGTTCCGGCGTGCAGAAACTGGCGGCGTGTTTCAGTTTGAATCGGGCGGCATGCGTCGACTGTTGGCAGACATGCAGCCCGACCGGCTCGAGGACTTGATTGCTGCCAACGCATTGTTCCGCCCGGGTCCGATGAGTTTGATTCCCGATTACAACGCGCGCAAGCATGGCCGACACATTGTGCCGCTGGTGCACGAGGCGGTCGATCCGCTCTTGGCAGAGACGTATGGAATCATGGTCTATCAGGAGCAGGTGATGCAGGTGGTGCATCTGCTTGGAGGTATTCCACTCCGTCAGGCATACGCGCTGATTAAGGCGATCAGCAAGAAGAACGAGAAGATGATCTCCGCGACGCGCACGGAATTTGTGCACGGTTCCGCGGAACGTGGACTGACTGAAGTCCGCGCCAATGAACTCTTTGATCTGATCGTGAAATTCGCTGGATACGGCTTCAATAAGAGCCATTCCACGGGTTACGCCATTGTTGCCTATCAAACCGCGTATCTCAAGACGTGGTTCCCAAATCACTTCATGGCTGCAGTGCTGACCTTTGAAAGCCAGGCACAGAAGGTGGAAGATTGGGCGGTCTACCTTGATGAGTGCAGGCGCACCCCGTTCCCGGATAGCACTGATACGCGTCCGCACGTTGGGGTTGAGGTTCGTCCGCCCGATGTCAATCTTTCTGACGCGGACTTCTCGGTGGTCTATGTGGATGACGAACCCCACGACAACTGTCATGGACACGTGCGCTTTGGCCTGAAGGCCATCAAGGGTTCCGGCGAGAGTGCCATTGTGGCCATCATTGCGGAACGCAAGAAGGGCGGTCGCTTCAAGGACCTCTTTGAGTTCTGCGATCGTGTGGATCTGCGCTCCGTGAATCGCGCCACCATTGAGGCGCTGATCAAGGGCGGCGCATTCGATAGCTTGCACGGCGTGGAATCGCGCGCAGCATTGGTTGCCACTATTGAGGACGCCATTCGGAGCGGGCAGACCAAGAACGAAGATCGCCGTGTTGGGCAGATGACTTTCTTTGGCGACTTTGAAGTTGGCGCGCCCGCAGGCGCTACTGGTGCAGCCGCCGTGACCACGCTGCGCAAGACCGCTCCGTGGGAGCGCATGCAGGCGCTCGCCTATGAGAAAGAGGCGCTTGGATTCCATGTCAGTGGGCACCCACTTGATCAATACAAGGATGAAATTGCCACATTCTGCTCAGGATCGATAGAGAAGATTTCGCAGATGGGTCAAGATGCCTCCGTCGTAGTGGGTGGCATGTTGACGCGCGTGCGTGCGGTAGTTGCCAAGTCTGGCAAGAGTGCTGGGCAGCGCATGGCCATGTTCACCATCGCTGATCAGGCAACAGCGATTGAGGGCGTTCTGTTTGCGCAGACCTTTGCAACGTTCGGTGAGCAAATGCAACAGGATGGCGTGGTGCTGATGGTGGCACGGCTTGACCACTCGCGCGGTTCGCCGCAGTTGGTGGTTGATCGGGTCATTCCGATGGAAGACGCCGCGCAGCATCTGGCAACACGCATTGAAATCACTGTCGATGGTGACAATCCGGAATCGCGGCAAGTGACTTCGGCATTGCAGATGGCCAGCGGAATTCTGCGGCAAGCATCGGGCACGATTGTTGCGCTACACGGGCGTCCGGTGGACGTGAACATTCGCGTGCAAGTGAACGGGCGCAATGTATTGATGCACTCCAATTCACTGCATGTGGTGCCCGAGCGAGCGCTGCTCTCCAAGTTGGCAACAACACTCGAGGGCGTTGGCCGCGTGCGTGTACTTGGTGGATTTGTCCCGCAGCGCGAACGTCCAAAGTGGCAGCAGCGGCGCCCGGCACACGCTGATAGCGGCGAGTAGCAGCGAATATCAGTAGGGATGAATAACGGATCTTGCTCCTACGCGCGCATGCAGCTGTTATTTCCGGACACAGGAAACAGTGCTCAAGGCATGGGCGTGGCGAGCCGATGTTGGTGGGGCATGAAGTCAGCAACCACTCGGATCGAACGCGCGCTGTGGGCGTTAGCGCTGGCAATCGTAGCCATCGCGATCGGAGTTTTTGCGTGGCGACGTGACCCAGCGGTTCGAATACTCGCTGATGGGTTCATTCGGCGCGCCACTGCAGCGCAGACGTGCGCTCCTGTTGGCATTCCGCCAGAGAGCGGACCAGTACGACTTCCAACGTGTCGCGGAAACATCAATGAGCGTGATGCATGGTTGGTGCCGGGTGCGCACGGGCCTGACCTGGGAGCGCTCGCGTCGCTCTCTGCCGACGTCGAACAACGACGTTGGACATGGGAAGACGTCAATACTGTTCCGATCGTTCGCTGGGACGGTGACACACGTGTCGTCAAGCCTGGATCAAAGGGACGCGTGCTCGCCGTTCGCGGTGACATTGACGTCACGCGCGCGCTCGCTATGGAGCGGGCGTTTGGCTATGAGATCGACCACGCAGTGATTCGCTACGGCGACGATGCGGAGCTAGTCAGTAAGCGTGCCTCGCTTGACGGCGTGCTTGCATTGCACGGCGTACAGCGTCGGCGTACACAAGAAGGCGATGTACTTTCACCGGATTATGAATGGATGGTTTCTGCAAG
>JBILYM010000048.1:0-10358 GCA_044377725.1 Phycisphaerales bacterium | reverse complement strand
TGCTCACTGCGGGGGCTCGCAAACGCAGGACGCGTGCATGCACAGTCTGGAACCCGCTTACCTGGCCGCAGGCGCCGGAGAGGACAGGGCCGCGCTCAGCGGCCGTCCTCGTAAGGCGAATGCGGGCCAGTACGCAGGCGCAATGCCACAACCCGACCCACGACAAACCCTTGATGCATCAACGCGATCTCTGGTCGCACTCGCCGAAGAGGACAGGGCCGCGCTCAGCGGCCGTCCTCGTAAGGCGACTGCGGACCAGTACGCAGGGTTCATGCATCAATGCCACCGGACGCATCGCGCCCCCCATCCAGGATGCACCAGTGGGCATCGTCCCGCCCCACATCAAGCCTGAGTGCATTTCCTATGCTGCGCACGTGCCAACCGTTCTAGTTACTGCGTTCGAGCCCTCAGGGGATGCCCATGCCGCGCCGTTGGTGCGAGCATTGCGCGCGCTGTCCCCTGATGTTCGCGTGGTTGGCTGGGGCGGTCCCAAGATGCGTGCTGCTGGGTGTGAGATGGCTGGCGAGACCGCGCGTGATGGTGCCATGACGCTGGTGGGGGTGAAGAAGATTTCGGAGGTTCGGCGCATCGTTGCGGATATTCGTGCTTGGGCAGCAGTCAATCCAGTGGATGTGCATGTGCCAGTCGATAGCCCTGCGGCGAATTGGCATATTGCCTCATGGATGAAGCAGCATGGTCGCGGGTCTGCCGGTGGATCACGCGTGGTGAATTTGGTTGCGCCGCAACTTTGGGCGTGGGCGCCGTGGCGGATTCGGAAGTGGCGGCGTACCAGTGATGCCATTCTTTGTCTGCTGCCATTTGAAGAAGAGTGGTTTCGGTCGCGCGGCGTGCGCGCACACTTCATTGGGCATCCCGTGCTTGGCGAGCCCGTGAGTCCAGATGCACTCATGCGTGCCAAGGAACTTCCCCCGGGTACGCCGAAATTATTGCTCCTGCCCGGAAGTCGCAGCAGTGAAGTGCGCGCCAATATGCCGCTCATGCTTGAGGTGTTCCGCGCGGTCGCTCACACACGTCCCGGTCTGGTTGGTCTGGTTATGGCAGCCAATGATGCGCTGGTGCCGCTGGTGCATGCTGCTGCGCGCGGCGCTGCGTGGCCGAGCAACTTGCATGTAGCAAGCAATGATCCGGATGCTGCGATCGCCTGGTGCGATTGTGCGCTCAATGTCAGTGGCACAGTCAGTCTTGACCTAGCACATCAACGTAAGCCGATGGTGGCGCTGTATCGAACGGGGTTTGTGAAAGCCGCAGGCAGTTCGGTGGTACTGCTGACGCCGCATCGGTTGCTACCAAACATTATCGCGCGTCGCGAGATTGTGCCAGAGTTCATTCCGCATGCCGGCGGGGCGGGGCCTGTGGCGCGCGCGCTTGAGCCGCTTCTTGATGATGCGGTGCTCCGTGCGCGTATTTCTCGTGACCTTGACGCAGTCACGCGGAGCTTTGAAGGACACGACCCCGGCCGCGAGGCGGCCGAGGTCGTGCTTGGTTTCATTGATCGTGCACCGGGCCGCGCCGAAGCGCGCCCGCTGTCCATCACTTGATCGGTTCGAACGTGAAGGTCTGTCCACCGATGACGCCTTCAACCATCAGGCCCTCGGCGCCGAAGGCAACCACTGCGACACCATTCTTGTAGTCGATCGCGGTGCTTGCACCAGCGTTCGCTGCAACAGCGGAAGCGCCTGCCTGGAACGCGGTCTCGCCACGCTTGAAGCGGTCGAAGGCCATCTTGTCCTTGAAGAAGATGACTTGCGCGTATGACTGTCCACCGATCTGCGCGCCGATGGTTCCGCCACCGACCACGCTGTTCGCGACAAGCTGGCCGCCCTCGTACACCAGACCAGCGCCTCTGAAGCCGCCGACTACAAAGCCGCCCTTACCGATTTCTGGGTAGACCGCATAGCCGTATGCGCTGTTGAATTCCTTGACGGTTGCTGGGAACTTCGCCTTGCAACGCTCGACCGTTCCCTGCGCGGAGTCCTTGAGGATGGCGGCCTGCTCAGCTGGTGGGAGCTTGGAAGCAGAGTCGCATCCCATCGGGAGCGCGCTGAGCGAAATGCCGGCGAGGATCATGGCGGGGAGGCAGAGTGCAGTCTTCTTCATAGCGGTGTTCTCAGTTGAGTGAATGGATGAGTTGCTGGGGCAAACGGAAGATACCGACTTTAGTAGGCACCGGGTTGGACGGATCGCGCACCCGAGCAGACAGATTTGTCTCGCTATCATTCCGCGTCATGATCCGCCGGACCGCTTCCATCGTTGCCGCGCTTACCGGCGCAGCATTTCTCCTCGCCGCCGCGCCTGTCCTTGCTGTTCAGGATGCGCCGAACAAGAAGTTAAAGATTGTGAGCAGTCTTCCGCAGACTGGCAGCGCCAACGCGCAGACCACCAGCATTGTGAATGGCATCAAGATGGCCATTGAAGAGCGTGGCGCCATGGTTGACGGATTTAAGATTGAGTTTGAGGCGATGGATGACGCCAGTCCGCAAAAGGGAAACTGGGACGGTCAGATTGAGTCGGCCAACGCCAAGCGAGCGATCGCTGACCCCGCGGTAGTTGGATACATCGGTACCTACAACTCCGGTGCGGCCAAGATCTCTATGCCGCTTCTTAACAAAGCCGGACTGGTGATGGTGAGTCCGGGCAACACCGCTGCCGGTCTGACCAAGCCCGGCCTTGGCGAACCAAATGAGCCGGCTGTCTATCGCCCATCGGGCAAGGTGAGTTACTTCCGCGTTGTGCCAGCGGATGACATTCAGGGCGCTGTCGCGTGTGAATTCTGCCGCAATGACCTGAAGGCGAAGAAGGTATTCATCCTCCACGATCGCGAGCTGTATGGCAAGGGCATTGCCGATGTCTTTAAGAAGACCGCCGAAGCCACTGGGGTTGAGGTGGTCGGCTTCGAAGGTATTGACGCAAAGGCTTCCAACTATCGATCGCTGGTCACCAAGATTCGCGCCGCTGCTCCAGACGCCGTCTTCTTTGGAGGCACGACGCAGACCAATGCCGCGCAGATGCTCAAGGACTTGCGTGCTGGCGGAGCCAAGATTCCGTTCGTTTCACCGGATGGCACCTTTGAAAAGGCATTCATTGAGGCCGCTGGTAAGGACAGCGTCACCAAGGAACAAGGCGGCGTGTACATCACCTTTGGCGGTGTTCCTTCGGAAATGCTGACTGGTATCGGCGCCAAGTTTGTGAAGAGCTATCAGGCGAAGTACGGCGAGATTCCTGAGGCGTACGCCGTCTATGGCTACGAAGCAGGGTGCGTCTTGCTCGATGCCATCGACCGTGCGGAGACCAAGGATCGCGCGGCAATTATTGCTGCAGTAGCCGCCACCAAGGACTTCAATGGCGCACTTGGTACGTGGAGCTTCGATGAGAATGGTGACACATCCATTCGCACCATGTCGATCAACACCATTGAAGATGGCGCATTCAAGTTCGTCCGCACAGCGGGTGGGGCGGCGAACGCCAAGTGATGCAGCAAACGGTTGCTGCTGCAGAATGCCTGGCAGCGTGTGCGCTTTCACGCGTCGACGCTGTTGGTGGCTTTGCCCGTGATGGTCTCCTATCTTCGCAAGAGGTATTCACTCAGCAACTGGTCACTGGTCTTTCCAATGGCATGATCATTGCGCTGATCGCCATTGGTTACACCATGGTGTACGGCATCATTGAGTTGATCAACTTTGCGCACGGCGACCTGTGCATGTTGGGCGCCTACTTTGCGCTCACTGTCGTGGGGGCACTTGGTGTTGATCAATGGGCGGGTACGGGCGGCATCATGGGCCTGGTGATGGTGCTGGTTGGAACTGCTGCGTTCTGCGGTTCACTGAATTGGTCGATCAACCGTCTTGCCTATCGACCGCTGCGCAAGGCCAGCAAATTGAGTCTGTTGGTAAGTGCCATCGGTGCAAGTTTCATCTTGGTGAATCTGGGGCTCTTCTGGGGCGGCTTACCCATGGATGTGTTTGCCGATGGAACAAGCTCCGCGGCGCCGAAAGCATTTCCAGCGTTGGTTTCCGCGGCTCCCGCTGCGCAAATCGGCGATGTCATCTACTCGCGCACTGACCTCTTGGTGCTGTGTGTGACGCTGCCGTTGATGGTGGCGCTCACCTACCTAGTGCGATTCACCAAGCTTGGAAAGGCCATGCGGGCTGTGGCGCAGAATCCCACTGGTGCGTCGCTCATGGGTATCGATGTGGAGCGTGTCATTGGCGCATCGTTCTTCATCGGCGGTTCGCTTGGTGGATTTGCCACGGTGGTCTACAGCCTCTACAACCAAACGGTCAGCTTTCAGATGGGCTATCGAATGGGAATGGATGCGTTCATTGCCGCAGTGCTTGGTGGAATTGGAAATCTTCCTGGCGCGGTCCTCGGCGGAATCTTGATCGGCGTGATTCGCTCAATGAGTGATGGCTATCTTGAGGCTCGCTGGACCAATACGGTGGTGTTCGGCATTCTCATCTTGATCTTGGTGTTCCGACCATCGGGTCTGCTTGGTGCAAAGCTTCGGGAGAAGGTGTAACCCGATGGCCATTTCTTCCAAGCGAATCACCATCAATCTGCTGCTGATTGCGGCAGTGGCCAGCATTCCGATCATTGAGAAATTTGTGCCGCTGGGTCTTCACATCAGCGACCCAATGACTGATGTCTTCGTCTATGCAATTCTTGGTCTGGGGCTGAATATCCTGACCGGATTCACTGGTCTGTTGAACTTGGGTGTGGCTGCATTCGCCGCCATCGGTGCGTATGTGTTTGCCATTTCCACGTGTGAGATCTACCCATTCCAACTGGGTTTCTGGAGCGCGCTCGGCCTGACGATGGCCGCAGGCGCGCTTGCGGGGTTTGCACTCGGTGCGCCAACGCTGCGCGTACGCGGTGATTACCTCGCGATCGTGACGCTTGGGTTCGGTGAGATTGTGAAAGATGTCTTGGTGAACATGGATTCCATTACCAAGGGAACCCAAGGCATCAATCCGCTGCCGCCACCAACGCTGTTCGGTCATGAGCTGAGCGGAAGTGGTCAGTACTGGCTCTTTATGGTGATTGTTCTGGTAGTTGCTGCCGGCGCACGCAGTCTGGAACGCAGCCGCATCGGACGCGGTTGGATCTCTATCCGCGAGGATGAATTGGCAAGCCGAGCCATGGGTATTCGCCCCGATCATGCCAAGATGCTGGCCTTTGCTACCTGCGCAGCACTCGCGGCACTCGCGGGAGCATTGACCGCCAGTCGGCTTTCCAGTTCCGGCGAGCCGGGAAATTATGACTTTCAGATTTCCATCCTTGCCCTATGCATTGTGATTGTTGGCGGCATTGGCAGCGTGCGTGGAGTTCTGCTGGGTGCGCTGGTGATGGTTGGCATGAACTCCATTGTGTTGGTGAAACTCACCGAACTGATGGGGGGATCGGATGCTGCCCCACCTTCAGCGCTCGCTGAAGCGCATGGATTGCAATGGGCCTTCCTCTTTGTGAAGACCTGGGCACAGAATGTGCTGATCAGCCCCACCAACTGGAAGTTCTTGGTCTTTGGGTTGGCATTGGTACTGATGATGATCTTCCGTCCGGAGGGCATCTTGCCTGCGCGCGGCGCGAAGGAGGATGCCCCGGATGGTGATGAAGGCACTGGCGGTGTTGCTGGCGGTGTCACTGGCGGTGGCGCTTCTTCGGTTGCCGCCAAGGAGCTGCGGCCATGACCATGACCACCACCATTCTTGAAGTGCGCGATGTCACCATGCGCTTCGGCGGGTTGGTTGCCAATGAGCGAGTCAGCATGTCGGTGCACGGTGGTGAGATCTTTGCAGTGATCGGTCCCAACGGTGCGGGTAAGACCACGCTCTTTAACGCCATCACAGGAATCTATGAGGCGACCGAGGGTCAGATTCTCTTCGACGGCAAAGAGATTCGTCGGGAGTGGAGTCGCAGGACGTCCTACCGCGCAATCGGCATTGGTCTGGCAACCGCCGTGGTGGCAGTATTCGCCTACAACGCAACCGATCTGTGGCAGGGCGCCATTGTTGAGAAATATGTCTATGCGAAGCCGTTCCCGTGGGGCGAGGCCATGGCAACGCTGGTCACCACGATGCGCGCCGCCGGTTTCTGGTCAACGTGGGGTATCGCGGTGCTTGCATTTGTGCTTGGTCGGCTTGGCTACGGAGCCATCTGGCATTCGCAGCGCCGGACGCCTGACCTGGTTTCGCGTGCAGGGATTGCTCGCACTTTTCAGAACATTCGACTCTTTGCAGAAATGAACCTTGTTGAGAATGTCCTTGTTGGCATGGATCAACACTGCACTTGCGGATACTGGGCATGCCTATTGCGAACGCCGCGATTCTGGCGGGAGCAAGCCGCCATGCGCGTTCGTGCATTCGAGTTCTTGAAGTTTGTAGAACTTGCGGACGCCGCCGGAAGCCTTGCGAGCAGCCTTCCGTATGGCCATCAGCGCCGCCTAGAAATCGCCCGCGCGCTTGCCACCGAGCCAAAGTTGATCTTGCTTGACGAACCGGCCGCCGGCATGAACCCCGCCGAGAGTGCCGACCTGATGCGCCTGATTCGCCGCATTCGTGACCGCGGCGTCACCGTTGTGCTCATTGAGCATGACATGAAAGTGGTGATGGGAATTTCCGATCGCATCGTGGTGCTGCAGCACGGCAAGAAGATTGCTGAGGGCACCCCGGAAGAGATTCGAACCAATCCCGTGTGCATTGCTGCGTACCTTGGAACAGAGGTGGTTCATTGACTAGCCCCGTCTCTCCGTCCAGTTCCCCTTCGCCATCATCCAATGGCCAGCGCACGCCACTCTTGCGCGTGCACGGGCTGAAGTGTTCATACGGCCAAGCGCAGGTACTGCACGGAATTGATATTGAAGTATTCGCGGGCGAGATCGTTTCAATCATTGGCGCAAACGGTGCGGGCAAGTCCACCACGCTGATGTGCGTCTCTCGCATCAATCGATCTTCGGGCAGCATTGAGTTTGACGGAGCCAGCATTGCGACGTTGCCACCAGAGCAAGTGGTGCGTCAAGGCCTGGTGCAGGTGCCGGAAGGGCGCCGCATCTTCCCGCGTCTGACGGTGCGCGAGAATTTGGAGATGGGTGCATTCATCCGCTCCGACAAGGATGGCATTGAGTCAGACTTGCAGCGCATCTTTGAAATGTTCCCCATCCTCAAGGATCGCGCGCTTCAGCAAGGTGGAACACTCTCCGGTGGCGAGCAGCAGATGCTTGCCATTGGTCGCGCGCTCATGAGTCGCCCCAAGATGCTCATGATGGACGAGCCATCCATGGGCATTGCGCCAATCCTGGTTGCAAAGATTTTCGATACCGTCAAGAATGTTCTCAACGCGCAGGGAATGACCATTCTGCTTGTTGAACAGAATGCAAATGCCGCGCTCCGCATGAGCAACCGCGCTTATGTGTTGGAAACAGGCAATGTGGTGCTGACTGGCTCCGGGCAAGACTTGCTTCGTGATCCGCGCGTGCGCGAGGCATACTTAGGCTGACATCGGTGCTGCTTTGCGCCAGTGGCGCTGGTACCTACACTGCGTGGTCCTCATGCGATCATTCACGCTGCGCACCGATATTGAACGCCACCGCATTGGTCGGTTCCAGCTACCGCTGGGCCTGGAGCCGATTGACTTGCCGGCACCCAGCGAGGGCTACACGATTGAGTTTGTAGAAGGCGATGACAACGCCCCTGATGTCTATCGCTTCTATGCAGTGACTAGCTTTGAGAAAGTGTCTGCGCTGCTTGACGACTTGTTTCAAATTCTTCCGGGCGAGATCTTTCCGCTCGTAGAAGTTGGTTCCAAGGATGCGTTCCGCACCATGGATATCTTCAGCGCGCGCGAGCCCATGCAGTTGGATGAATTCCTGGAAGACTGGCGTGAGTATCGCCAAGTGATCTTGGAGGACGGATCAATCGGTGCGGGCGCGCAGGCGGACGAGCCGTACATGGAAGTCTTCGTTGATAGTTGGAAGGGCGTTGATGTTCAGGTTGCGCCGGACCTGAAGGACGACATCGAACAGATTATGGCGAGGCATGGCCTCGAAGAAGTAGCTCACACTTGGCCGCCCGAAGTTGACGAGCGCCCCGAACCGCCGCTCAATGTGCGCGAGATTCTTGTGCTTGACAGCGAAGAGTGCCCGGACATCGATGAGATCCTCTTTCAGCTCCGTGAAGCGTGGGGTCTTGAACTTGATGTTGATCTTGATGAGAATCTTGACGAGGGCGGACGTCGCCTCGGGCGCACGCTCTGGCATGCAGTAGCGATTGTTGAAAGTGCCGACGATGACTCGCCGCGTGCCGGCTACGCGCTTGCGTGGGCGTCCGCTTCCAGTATGGGTGAGCTGCAGCGCATGTTGGAATCTCGCATGGAGTTTCAAGACGAGTGGCGTTTCAACGGGCAGTGGTACGCAGTCGACCGCGTTGCCTTTGACGAGCGACCAGATTCGCTGTCAGCGCTTCCGCCGCGACCGGCGCGCAGTGAAGTGCACGAATTCCGCATCGAACCAGCGTGATATTGAGCGGTTTGCTCGAGCGGTTTGCTCGCGCGGCACTTCCGAGCGGATCTCTCGAGCGGGTGACCCGCGCTCGCAGACAATCCCCGCTGGCGGACACTTCTCAGCTTGCCGGCGCGTAGAGCCCCGATGACTGGATGTAATTCGCAACGGCTGGCAACAGCAGATCCTCAGTGGACTCACCGGCTGCGATGCGGCGACGCACCTCAGTACTCGAAGAATTCACGGGTTCAATCGGAAGCGTCCAGGACAGCCAACGTGCGGCCCATGCCTCGTCCATTTGCTCAGCGAGCAGTGCTGGCCAATCGGCGCGTGTATGCGGCGGGCGCAGCACCACCACCGGAGTTGCCAATGAAGTGAGGTCGGCCCAGTCTTTCCATGATCGGAAATTGATTGCCTGATCGCTGCCAACCACCAAGCGAAGCGGGCCTTTCATAATCGAGCCTGCTGCCTGCATTTCGTGCACGGCGCGCACCGTGTCAATGGTGAAACTGGGCGTGGCGCGCGAGGTTTCAATCGGTAGTACCACCGAGTCCGCCATGGTGTCGAAGGCAAGTGTGCACATCGCCAGTCGATCGGCGGAGCTTGCCACTGGTCCAGTTTCACGCTGTGGATTCTGCCACGCGGGGATCACCAGCATCTGCTTGGCCTTGAGCAGTGCATCAACGCCCTGTGCAATCTCTACATGGCGTCGATGCGGGGGATCGAAGGTGCCGCCAAAGATGACAATGGGGCGTTCAGCATTGGTGATGGCGGGCGCATCGACGTGTTCAGTGGTCTGCTCGTTCATGGGGAACCGCGCATTGAATCCGATTCCGCCCGCCCGCGCTCGCCCTTGCAGTCAGTGGCGTTCGGTGAGAGCGTGTTCAACCGCTTGCATGGCCGCGCCCGATCGACGAGCCAGCGCCAGCAATTGCGGCACGAGCGTTGGCAAGCGCATGGGCCGCCGGGCGAGGGATGCAAGGACGGCGCCGATACGAGTTTGCCCGTTCGCCGAGGTCCACTGTTCCACGCCGTCCGGAAGCGTTTCGTTGTGTCCGTCACTGATGCCGCGAATCACCCGCCAATTCCATCCGGCGGCCTCTGCAACACTGGCGAACGCGGCGGACTCCATGTCCACCAAGTCAGCGTCAAACCGTTCCGCGGCGACCTGCTTGGCAGCTGGGGTCTGTAGAACGTAGTCAGCGGACAGGCAACGAACCGCGCGTCGCGGCGGGGCGCCAGGCTCGCCAGAGCCCATCCGCGCCGGCACGGGCCACTCGCGGCCATGCTCATCCACAATGATCGACGGCACCACCGCTGTTCCAGGGATGGCCGCCGGCCTCAGTCCGCCCGCCACGCCGGCCAACACCACCCGCGTACCGGCCGGGAGGCGCACCGAGGCAGCCCAGCGTTCGATGCCTGCGCGCCCAGGACCACAGCAATAAAGGACCCACCCGCACGCTTTGGCGGCGTGGGCGAGGCGGGATCGTTCAAATTCCAGTGGGCAAATGACGTGCATTGAAGGTGCATCGGCGGTATACTCTGCCGCTCGGAAACCGGCCCCATCGTCTAGCCCGGTCTAGGACACGTCCTTCTCACGGACGGGACAGGGGTTCAAATCCCCTTGGGGTCACTCTTACTGCCGGCGCCCGATGTTTGGGCCTCGGAATCACGAACAAACGCTCGACTTGTACACACATGCGTACGGTCGAGCCATCAAGCCGCTTGGATGACTGACTGACTGAGCCACTTACCTGGCCCCATCGTCTAGCCCGGTCTAGGACACCTCCCTTTCACGGAGGTAACAGGGGTTCAAATCCCCTTGGGGTCACTCCTTCTCGGACGGTCG
>JBILYM010000267.1:0-3502 GCA_044377725.1 Phycisphaerales bacterium | reverse complement strand
ATGGCTGAGGCCATTCAGCGCCTCTTCCCCAATGCCAAACTTGTCTACGGTCCACCCGTCGACACTGGCTTCTATTACGACATCAGTTTCGACGGCGGACGTTCCATGTCCACCGACGACTTCGCCGCCGTTGAAGCAGAGATGGCAAAGATCGTCGCCGAGAACCGCCCCTTCACGCGCTATGACATGCCCGCCGCTGAAGGACTCAAGAAGGTCCAGTCCGAAGGATCGAAGTACAAGCTCGACAACGCCGAACGCGCCTGCGTTGCCGGTAGCGAAACGCTGAGTTGGTACGCCACCGGCACACCCGGCAGCGGCTGGGAAGATCTGTGCCGCGGACCGCACGTTCCAACCACCGGAAAGATCGGCGCGTTCAAAGTCACCAGCCTCGCTTCCAGTTATTGGAAAGGCGACGAAACCAGCGATCGCCTCACCCGCGTCTACGGAACCGCCTTCGCGACGAAGGAAGAACTGGCTGCGCACATCGCCCTGCTCGATGAAGCCAAGAAGCGCGATCACCGCGTGCTTGGCAAGCAACTGCGCCTCTTCCACATTGATGAAATGGTCGGCCAAGGCCTGATCCTGTGGACGCCCAACGGCGCCGTCATTCGTCAAGAACTGCAGACGTTCATCAGTGACGAACTGCGCAAGCAGGGCTACAGCCAAGTCTTCACGCCGCACATCGGCAAGCTTGATCTGTATCGCACCAGCGGCCACTTCCCGTACTACCGCGAGAGCCAATATCCGCCGCTCGTTGACCATGATCAACTGAGTGAACTTGCCAAAGAAGGCTGCAGTTGCGGCGATCTTGTGAATCGCATGGAGAAGGGCGAGATCGACGGCTATCTCTTGAAGCCGATGAACTGCCCGCACCACATTCGCATCTTTGCAAGTAGCCCACACAGTTACCGCGACATGCCGGTGCGCCTCGCTGAATTCGGCACTGTGTACCGCTGGGAACAGTCCGGCGAAATCGGCGGCATGACGCGCGTCCGCGGCTTCACGCAAGATGACGCGCATCTCTTCGTTCGTGAAGACCAAGTGGCAGAAGAAGTGCTCGGCTGCCTGAGCCTGGTCAAACTGATTTTCGGCACGCTCGGTATGAATGAGTACCGCGTGCGCGTTGGTCTGCGCGACCCAGACAGTGCCAAGTATGTCGGCGACCCTATGAACTGGGACAAGGCCGAAGAAGCCTGCCGCGCTGCCGCAAAGACGCTCGGCGTTCCATTCAGCGAAGAGCCCGGCGAAGCTGCGTTCTACGGGCCAAAGATTGACTTCATCGTCAAGGACGTCATCGGCCGCAGTTGGCAGCTTGGTACCGTGCAGGTGGACTACAACTTGCCGATCCGCTTCGATCTCTCCTACAACGGCGCGGACAACCAGCAACATCGCCCGGTCATGATCCACCGCGCACCGTTCGGAAGTATGGAACGATTCGTCGGATGCCTGATCGAACATTTCGCCGGCGCGTTCCCGCTGTGGCTTGCACCGGAACAAGTCCGTGTGCTACCGATCAGTGAGAAGAGCAACGATTACGCGCGCGAGCTGTACAACGCCCTGCGCGCGGCCGGTCTGCGCGTCACGATCGATGACGGCAACGACCGCGTCCAAGGCAAGATCAAGGACGCCAGCGACATGAAGGTGCCCTACTGCGCCGTCGTCGGCCCGCGCGACGCCGAAGGCCGCAAGGTCAGCGTCCGCGCGTTCGGCACAGAAGCAAACTTGGGCGAGATCGGCTTCGACGCGTTCGTTGACGGTCTGGTGCGTGAGTACCGCACCCGCGGCGCAGAGACGGTCAAGGGGGGGATGGGCGCGCCCCTTCCATGAACCATGACCCGCGATTCTCTCCCACCAACTGCAGGTCGCCCCGCGGAATTCCAGCACGACATTCGCCTCTTTCTGGGAAATTGGCAGAACGTCGGAATTGAGAATCCAATCGGGGAGGTGACGAGCACGGGATTGAGCAAGATCCCGGGTGAATGGATTGTGTCCTGGGCCCGCACGATCAGCCATTGGCTCTTGCCGTCGGCCGATGCGACAGCGCGGGTCGTCATTTACGAGACCGGCGTCTGGCCCTCGGGCGAGATCGAGTCGCTCTGGTGGAACGTCGTCGATTCGGATCGCAGATTTAAGATTGATGATGACAGCGTTGTTGAGGTGTGGGGCGCATCGCAGGCGGATCGTGCCTCGTTTGTTTCGCGTGTTGCGTTGTGACTGGCCGCGGATTGACCTCCCAGACTTTCGGGGTCAGTTCGCGCCACGATCGAGACGGATTGCGCTGCGGCTTGAGCGCACAATGTGCGTCCACTAAACGATTCGAGTGCCGCACTCTGGGCATATCGGCAACGGCGTTGATGCTCCGGCGAGCCGGTATCCGCAAGTGCGGCAAACACCGTTCTTCCGTGCCCTCCGTCGGCGATGGGGCGCAACAACCGCCACACTAACGAGCTTGGTAGTTCCCCAAAGGATCGCACCAACCAGCGGTGCGTTCAGCGCGGCGCCGCTCCAGATGGGTCGCCAGGCGATTCCCGATGAGAATGTCGGCCCAAGCGTTGATCGAGGTAGCCCGTCGTACTCGAGAAGCGTCCAGTACGCGTCGGAGCGCTCGAAGTCGGCACTATCTCGCAGCTCGCCGAGCGATGTTCGCGCATAGACCGCGTGTTCCTGAACGCATTTGAACGGGGCGCCCCATGCGGCGGAGAAGTACAGCCGACTTGGCCCGTCCCAGTGCTTCTCCCCGGCAGGATGTGGTGGTAGCTGGACCCAGGATGGAGTGGTCAGAGTGAAGTCGTCCCCCCGCTCCAAGAGTTCGTAGAGCGACTCGTATCGCGTGCCACGAAAGACAAAGTTGACGTTGTCTTCGTCGGAGTCCGCTCGGATTCTCTGCAGCCCATCCTCGAACAGATCAAGCGAAATCCACCCAGGCGCTGGCCCCGGGGGGTCGTCTTCATTGGTGACTAGGAAAGCGGGCACGAGCAGCCCCCACGACTCGCACAGCCGCCGATCTTGACTGATGCGCCAAACACCCATCGCGCCCCACTCAGTGGGAACAAGCACCCCAGGCTGTATTCCAGGCCCGAGATATGCGCTCGTGAGACGGTCTTGCAACGCAGGCCGCTCAAACACCTGCTGGATGAGCGGTGCACTCCAGAAGCTTTCGGGGTTGCCAGGCCACCACGCGGGGGCACGATGGCCTAAGTAAAAGAGCCCGTGCTCGAAGGACGCATACGACAGTGCCATCGCGGCAACATGCTGTACCGCGCATCCCGCGACGGTCCAATACGCGGCGCGCAGCGCTAGCCATTGGAGCTTTTCGTTGGTGGTGCTTTCCATGAAACTTCTGCTTCTTCGCGATCGCGACTCTCCCCGAACTCAGCCCCCGGGTCCGACTCTTCCAGCCCCGGCGTATGGCGACATCGACGATTTCAGGCCCCAGGAGCGCGGATGCCGTCGGTGCAGCGTTACTCCGACCTCTTCAGCGAGATTCGAAGTTCACGCAACG
>JBILYM010000266.1:0-3503 GCA_044377725.1 Phycisphaerales bacterium | reverse complement strand
AGTGCCTCATTGCGGAACTTCATGTACCAGGTGCATGGCGCTGCAAAGAAGGCAATCATCAGCGGGAAGCCAGCAAACCAGGTGGGAATCAACAGCGCAGACAGCACTCCAGCCGTACCAAAGGCCAGGAAGATGGAAGCCCACTTTTGCGGCTTCAGATTGAAGTACGCAGCATCTTTCTCTAGTTTGGTTGAGACAAGAACTGCATACGGCACAAACGCAGCAAATGTCACGATCGGCTTGGCGATACTCATCAGAATCGCCGGCGATGTTGCCTCGGCGAGGATAGAGCAGCCCGGAATGAAGAAGGCAGTCGGTAAGTTCACGATCAGGCTCCCTTGGCGAACGATGCGCCCTGCGAAATTCCCTTGAGGCGCATGCGCAGCTCCTCGGGCTTCGGCGTCGACTGCAGCGCGACGCTCTGATGGATGAATTCCTTCTCCACCAAGTCAACCAATGCGGTGGTGAAGTCCTGCATGCCCGCTTCGCGACCCTTGATGATGTCCAGGAGTTCGCCCTCGCGTGCTTCCAGGATGTACTTCTGAACAGCAGGGGTGTTGATCAGAATTTCAAGTGCTGGAATACGCGCAATGTGCGCATGCAATGTCGGCAGGAGCTTTTGATAAACGATGGCGCGCAAGTTGTAGGCCAGCAGCTTGCGAATCTGCTCGCGCTCGTTCACTGGGAACAAGTCATAGATACGACCAAACGTCTGCCATGCGCTGGAGGCGTGGATGGTTCCAAACACCAAGTGGCCGGTTTCGGCAGCGCGCACGGCGGCTTCAAACGTTTCGTAGTCGCGCATTTCACCCACCAGCGCGATGTCCGGGTTTTCACGAACCAACGCGCGCAGTGCATCATTGAAATTGACGCAATCGATGCCGATTTCCCGCTGATTGATGGTGGCTTTGTCGTCCTTAAAGATGTACTCGATGGGATCTTCAATGGTCACGATGTGCACCTTGCGGCGTTCGTTGACGTATTGAAGCATGGCCGCGATCGAAGTGGACTTACCACTACCGGTGACGCCGGCAAAGAGCACCAGGCCCTGCGAAAGAAGCGCTACCTCGCCCAGGCTGGGCGGAAGGTACAGGTCTTCAAACTTCTTGATGTTGCTGGTGATGAGACGGGCTGCGATCGAAACTTTGCCGCGCGCCATGAACATGTTCACGCGGAAGCGGTTCTTGTCGTCGTAGTCATAGGCAAAGTCCATCGAGCCCTTGTTGCAGAAGACTTCCTGCTGCCCGGCGTCAAGAACATCCTTGGCCACTTGGAACATCAGTTCCTGGGTGATGACATCGGTCTCAATGTCCTTCAAGACGCCGCGATGGCGGATGCGCGGCTTCAGGTCCGACTTCACAATGAGATCGCTCCCGCCGAACTTAATGATCGCGGAGAGCCAAAGGGTCCAGGCCTTCATCCCGTCGCCGGCTTGCATGCCGCGGCGATCGAGTTGGATGGGGCTGGTGAGGTACTGCTTTCCGTCGTTGCCTGACACTCAGGTCACCTCCGCAAGGGGGACCCCATACGGTTCCATCTGGACCGCAAATAGGCGGGCGACGGGTCATGGCCACACTGGCCATCCTCGGCAGGTTTGCGGGCATAGCCGCTGACCTGGTCGACCACCCGCGGACGACCGTCGGGGGAGACCCGCAGGGTAGCACGAACTGACGAAAGTGTGCCTCGCCCGTGAACGGCGCGGGCGGGCTCTGTAACATCCCACAGATGGAGCACAAGATTGTCCAAGACGGAATCACCTTTGACGATGTCCTGCTGATTCCGCGCTACAGCGAGATCACGCCAGAGTCTGCTGATACGCGGACACAACTCACCCGGCGGATCAGCCTGAATATCCCGCTGGTCTCTGCCCCCATGGACACGGTCACCGAGTCTGCGCTCGCCATTGCACTGGCCCAAGAGGGCGGCATCGGCATCATCCACAAAAATATTTCGCCGGAGCGACAGGCGCTCGAGGTTCAGAAAGTCAAGCGAACGGAGAACGGAATCATTACCGATCCCGTCACGCTTTCGCCCACGGACACCGTGCAGCGCGCTCAACAACTGATGGGCGAATACGGCGTCAGTGGATTTCCGGTGACCGAAGATGGCACACGCCGCACGCGCGTGGTTGGCATCCTGACCCGGCGCGACATTCGCTTTGTAGATCATCCCGCCGAGACGCGCGTCCAAGACGTGATGACCAAGGACAAATTGGTGACGGCACCAGCCGACACAACGCCAACGCTTGCCGAGGCCATTCTCAATCGCGGCCGCGTTGAGAAGTTGTTGCTCATCGACAACGACGGACGCCTCGCTGGTTTGATCACCATGCGTGATATTGATAATTTCACCAAGCATTCACAGGCATGTCGCGACGGACGCGGGCGCCTGCGGGTTGGCGCTGCGGTGGGCATCATGCAACTCGATCGCGTGGAGCGCTTGGTTGCAGCTGAAGTTGACGTGATTGTGGTTGATACTGCTCACGGTCACAGCCTGAACGTCATGCGTACCGTGAGTGAAATAAAGAAGCGATTCCAGATTGAAGTGATCGCTGGCAACGTTGGCACCGCTGATGGTGCTCGCGCACTGATCGATGCAGGCGCCGACGCTGTGAAAGCAGGAATCGGTCCTGGTTCCATCTGCACCACCCGCGTGGTGACTGGCGTTGGGGTGCCGCAAATCACCGCCATCATGAATGCCGTCGAAGGCGCGCGCGGGCAAGTTCCGGTGATCGCCGACGGCGGCGTTCGCCTCTCTGGCGACATTGCCAAGGCGATCGCCTCGGGCGCGGGCTCCGTCATGCTGGGCAGCCTGTTCGCGGGCCTGGAAGAGAGCCCGGGCGAACTGGTGATTCATCGTGGCCGACACTTCAAGACCTATCGCGGCATGGGCAGCGCTGGGGCTATGACGCTTGGTTCATCCGATCGTTATGGACAGGCATCCATCCGCGACAGCCGCAAGTATGTCCCGGAAGGTGTTGAGGGCAGGGTGCCATACCGTGGGCAGCTTGCCGATTTCGTGTATCAAATGGTGGGTGGACTGCGCGCCGCGATGGGCTATTGTGGTTGCAGTTCACTTGATGAGTTCCGAGCCAAGACCCAATTCGTCCGTGTTTCGGGCGCAACGGTCGTTGAAAATCACCCGCACGACATCCAAATCACTAAAGAGAGTCCCAACTACACTGTCACAGCAGTTGGGGACGAATGACCCAAGTCACACACGCCGGTGTGGCGGAACTGGCAGACGCAGCGGACTCAAAATCCGCCGGGCTCTAAACCCTTGCAGGTTCGATTCCTGTCGCCGGCATTGCTGAGGTCCGAGTAACGAGATCTTTCCCCCTTCTGGGGGGGTGGATTTGAACCCGGATTTCCGCTACACTCCCCGATTCCCCCGCGACGGCGATCGCCGTCGTGTTTGAGGGGCAACCCCGCTTGAGGGGCACATTAAGGAGCAGAACCGTGTACGCGATCTTCGAGGACAGTGGAACCCAAATCAAGGTGAAC
>JBILYM010000265.1:0-3511 GCA_044377725.1 Phycisphaerales bacterium | reverse complement strand
GTCATGACCGTCGGCGCGACCGTGCCTGAGATGAATGTTGAAGTGTGGTCGGGTTCGCACCCGTTCTACACCGGTCAGAAGACCTTCATCGATACGGCCGGCCGAGTTGAGCGCTTCCAGCGCAAGTTCGCTGGCGACTACTTCAAGAAGGACGCAGAGAAGAAGACTGACGCGGCTGCAAAGCCAGCGGCGGCTCCTGCTGCGAAGGCTCCGGCTGCTCCAAAGGCTCCGGCTCCAGCCAAGAAGTAGTTCACTGATTCTGAAATATGGCAACCGCGCCTTTGTTGGCGCGGTTGTTCTTTTTGAGGCGCGCGGGTGGGCGCGTGAATGCGTGGCGCCAGTGGCGCGGGATGGAGAGTGGTGGTGACTGGCACCAAGTGGCGCTGAATCGATCCTGATTGCGAGGCACGTATCGAACCGATCGCAGACAACCTTCGGCACATGCTTGATTCGATGCTCGATCCGGATGTGGCTGCGGACCACCGTCGCGTGCGAGCGCTGACATTGAAGCGTGCCTCGCTGGAGGCGGTGGTAACGCGATGGGATTTGTGGCGCGCAGCGGAGCGCGAATGCGCGGAATTGGGCTTGTTAGCGACCGACAGCGACCCGGAGCTTGCGGCAGTGGCTGCGGCGGAATTGCCCAGCGTGCATCGGCGCGCGGACGCCCTGCTCTTGGAATTGCAGCGGCTGTTGGTGACCAGCGATGACAGCCGGGTTGGCGCGGTGATCTTAGAAATACGAGCAGGCGTTGGCGGCGATGAGGCCGCGCTGTGGGCTGGCGAATTAGTGGAAATGTATCGACGACTCGCGCATCGACGCGGGTGGTCGTGGGATGAAATGGATGTGCGTGACGGCGACGCGGGCGGAGTGACGCAGGCGATCATTGAAGTGCAAGGCAACGGTGTGTGGACTGCGCTTGGTTACGAAGCGGGTACGCACCAAGTGAAGCGTGTGCCGGCAACGGAGGCGCAGGGGCGGATTCATACGAGTACTGCAACGGTGGCGGTGATGGCTGAGCCGGAGGAAGTGGAGAGCGAGGTGGATCCTGCGGAAGTGAAGGAGATGATGACCACCGCGCAGGGGCCGGGCGGGCAGAACGTCAACAAGGTGGCAACCGCGGTGCATCTGATCCACTTGCCCACCGGGATTGAGGTGCGCATGCAAGAGACGCGCAGTCAATTGCAGAACCGCGAGAAAGCATGGCGGCTGTTGCGTGCGCGCGTGCACGAAGGTCGGCGGCAGATTGCTGAAGCGGCGCGGAGTGCGGAGCGGCGCAGCATGATGGGGAGCGGCGGGCGCGCGGAGAAGATTCGCACGTACCGCTGGAAGGAAGCGATCGCGGTGGATCATCGGATTGATGCTTCGTTTCCGTTGCAGAAGTTGATGTCTGGGGAGATGGATGAGTTGCTTGATGCGCTGCACCGGATGGATGTTGCGGAGCGGTTGGCACGACTGGAGTAAGGCGCGGGAGTTGATGCAACGCGGGTTTGTAGTGACTCTGATGCAACACGATTTCCTACTGGCCCGCATTCGCCTTACGAGGATGGCCGCTGAGCGCGGCCCTATCCTCTCCGGCGCTTGCGGCCAGAATGCGATGGCGAAGATCAACAGACTGCGGTTGTTGGAGCGCGCCAACGCACATACGCCCCCAGGCGCGGGTGCGCATGGGGGCGTGGAGTGTGGACGCTGGCCGAGGCCAGCGTGGAGTGCAGAGTGATGTCAGGCGCGACGGCGACGGCCACCGGCGAGACCAGCAACGCCGAGGAGCGCAAGTGCGCCTGGGGCGGGGACGGCAGAGAAACTCACGATGGGCGTGAGCGAACCTCCGACGCCCGGATAAGGGTCCCAACCAGAATTCGCTTGGAACGGGCCGCCGTTCTGCGCCCAAAACACGTCATTGAGGTTTACATTCGACCCAGTCGTAATACCAGCGGCTCCATCCATGCTCAACGCAAAGTTGAGACCGTTGTACGGGCCGTTGGCTCCAGTCGGACTGGTTCCGTACGTCTGCGTGTTGAACGCGAGCCCGTACACAATCGAATCCGGCGCGGTGAGACTAAGTGAGCTCAGATCAAAGGTCATCGCAAAGAGTCCACCGAGCGCCCCGCCAGTCTCGTAACGCACAAATTGTGACTGCGTCACCGTACCGAGCAATGCGCCCGGGGTGGAACCGCTGCCGGCGGCATAGATATTGAATGTGAAATCGTACGTGTAGCCAGCAACCCCACCGACCGTGGTGTTCGATTGAAAGGTTGTCCAGTTTGCCGCGGCTTCGTAACTGTCCATCCATGTCGTGACGGACGTCAGTTGGCGTGCCATCCCGCCGAAATTGATCCGATCACCAAACTGTGCGAGGCTGTCGGCCTGATATGCCTGGCTGTAGTAGCCAGTTGGATCCAACGTGGTTGGAATATTGCTGTAAACCACCGTATCGGCGAACGCCGCGGCGTTACACGCTGTGACCGCCATCATCGAACCAAGAATGAATGAGTTACGCATGTTGAGATCCTTCGGGCAATGCCCGATCTGAAAGTCCACACTCCCGTGTAGACGTGACAAAGCCGAGACCGTCGGCGCGGTTGTTCCACGCGTTTGCCCCACCGGGGCAAGCGCTTCTTGAATTTCGTTCGTCACTTGCAGGCTTCACCTGCGGCTGATGACGCGTTCCACAAACGAGAACGCAATCTGCCACGACGCCCCATCATCAAATGAGGGAGTAATTTCTGACTAAGTGAATACTTTCGGATTGATTGCGACTTTGAAAAATTTGAGTTCAATGCCGTTTGTAGTTGGGGATATTTACAGCCGTCGGCCAAAATATTGCTCGCAATGGAACTGGGGGCTGGCTCAACAGGTGCCTTCCGTGTGCGAGCCCCCGCAGTGAGCACGGGATCCTCGGTAAGCGGCGTGTGAAACTGAGAAGTCCGGCAGTTGGACGTACGCCCCGTGGGTGCCAACCGGACGAACAGTTTCGCCCGAGGCTAAGCGGAACCTTGTGGAGCGCAGCCGTCCGCGTCCGAGGGTCCCGCGCGCAACGAAGGGGGCGGTCAACGACTCAACTTACTTCAACCGCCCGCGCTCAATCATTTCTCACGCATCGGCCATCCGCTGACGCGCGCAAGTTCTGCACGCAAGCGCGCGGTGATCTCTTTGGCATCGCGTACTCCTTCAGCAGCGAAGTCATACGTCCCAACGTATTGCACACGCGCGCGGCCGCGCGGGACAAGTGGGTCGAGCAGGGCGTTGCCAATCGTCGGCGTTCCGTGAATCCACAGTAACACCACCGGCGCTTTCGTCAGTGCGACGAGTGTGCCCGTTCCTTCAACAAATGGCGCAAGCACGCACGGCGGGCGCTCAATCTCGCCTTCCGGAAATACGCCCACCACGCCGCCACCTTTCACATGGCGTACCGCTTCGCGAAACATCACCGCGTCCGCCGCTGTGTAACTCACTGGCAACACCCGCAACTGTCCCCAGAACCAACTGAACATCGGATGCATTTGTTCCGTTG
>JBILYM010000264.1:0-3519 GCA_044377725.1 Phycisphaerales bacterium | reverse complement strand
TCGCAACCAGTGAATCGTGAACGCTGCCGTGATAGATGGTCACTTCGCAGTCCTGAACGCGCATCACTACGCCTTCAATCAGTTGACCGATCACCGGCTGAAACGCGCCCGCGTTGTCGCCAACCACTGGAATGACATTCGCAACGTAACTGATGGTTCGCCCCATGGCGATCCACGCCTTATCACCCTTGGTTGTGGGTGGTGCTGATTGAGCAAACTGCGCAAAGATCAATGTTGGCAGCGTTTCCACTGCATGAATCGCACCCGAAAGAATGCCGGCGCGATCAACCCAATCATGATTGTCAGAACGTAGTCCGTCATCAAGCGCGGCGAGCACAGCACTCACGGGCGGCGTATTGATGCGCCGCGTTGCTTCCGCGCGGATAGACGCGTCATCATCTTGGATCGCAACCGATGCAAGGGCGAACTGTCCTTCTGCACCGCCCTTTGCAAACGCGTCAAGCATCGCGAGTACTGCGTCATGCTTCTGCCCACGCAGCGATGCGTACATGGATTCAAACGACGCGGGATCAGTGGACTCACGCACCGCGGCCACACCAGCGGCGCGCGCCTTGGCGGTGGCATTTGCGGAGAAGTTGCGCGAGCGAATCGCTTGGAATGTTGCGTCGAACTGCGCCCACACTTCGGGAGTTCCGGGGCGGACATGCTTCGGCGCCATGCGTGGCACCCCGCCCTTGGTAGGCAGCGGCATGAGAAGCATGGCGGGCACGCGCGCCCGGCGGAATTGTTCAGGAATTCCACCCTCGATGGTGCCTGGGGGCGGGGTCATCGCCATGCTCAGCGGTGTGGTCGCTCCGCTCAGCGGGGTCATCGCTCCGCTCACGGCACCTCCGAGGAGGCATCCGAACGAAATCAGCATGACTGGCGCATGGCGACGGCTTCGCATGGCTCTACGATACGGCATGCTTCCACTTGGACAGTCCGATTCCACCCCAACGGCCACCATCTTTCAACGCTTGGGGGGTCCCGATCCGTTCTGGCGAATTGCGCGGGCGTTCTATGGGCGCATTGACAAGCACACGGACCTACGTCCGATGTTTCCGGCGGATCTTGAGGAACCGATCCGCAACCAGGCGGAGTTCCTCATGCAGTATTTCGGCGGGCCGCAGGACTACAGCAATCGCAAGGGGCACCCTCGCCTCCGTATGCGACATGCGCCGTACAAAATTGGCGTGGCAGAGCGCAACTGGTGGATGGACACTATGCGCCTGGCCTTGGAAGACGCGGCCATTCCGGAGCCGGAGCGCGCGGAGATGATCAAGTACTTCGAACACGTGGCAACATTTCTTATCAATACGGATTGAGGCCGTGTTAAAGCGCGCCTGCGTACTGGTTCGTGTTGTGGCATCACGCTTGCATACTGGCCCGCAATCGCCTTACGAGGACGGCCGCTGAGCGCGGCCCTGTCCTCTCCGGCGCCTGCGGCCAGGTTGGCAGGGGTGGCGGTGCGGCTTCGTAGTGACTTTTATAACTCTGCGGCACTTATGCGTGTGCTGCGTACTCAATCACGGCTTGGGCGAGGCGATCGTATTGTTCGGCGTGGTTGTAAATCTGCGCGGAGGCGCGTGCGTGCCAGCGTCCGCCGAAGTCGATGATGGGAATCTCGATCAGGTGGTCGCGATAGAGCGCTTCTTGGAACTCTGCTGGCGATGCAAATTGTGACGGGATCTCTGCGGGGAGTGGCACGGCGCACATTGAGCCAAGCATGCTGCCATCGATCGGAGACACCGGTTCAAGTTCCCAGCGCTGGCACAACATGCGATGTACCCATGCAGCCATCTGATGATTGTGTGCACGCACGGCCGGCCAACCAAACTGTGCCATGAAGTCGATCGCGTCGCCTGCGGTCATCCACGCTGCAAGGTCGCGTGTGCCCTGCCAGTCAAACTCGGCAGTAAATCCTTCGTCAAGATAGTGACTCACCGTGGCTGGTTTAATGCCATTTCTGAATGCTGGGTCAACCCACAGAACCGCGGTGCCCTTGGGCGCGCAACACCACTTATGAAGATTGCCCGTCCAATACGTTGCACCGATCGCTTCGACATTCACTTCAAGCATGCCGGGTACGTGCGCTGCGTCCACCAAGATTTCAATTCCACGTGCGCGACACTCGCGCGCAATGTCTGCAACTGGAAATACCAATGCGGTTGGACTCGTCACCTGATCAATCACCACTAACCGCGTACGGGAAGTACATGCACTCATGACCGCTTCGGTCACTTGCGCGGGGTCCATGATTGGTAGCGGCAGTGCGCATTCCACATACACGGCACCACACTGGCGGGCGCGGAATTTCATGGTGTTGCGCACGGCGTTGTAGACATGGCTGGTGGTGAGCAATTCGTCACCCGCCTTGAACTCCATCGACCGCAACACTGCGTTCACGCCCTCAGTGGCGTTTGTTACGAAACCGAATGAGTCGGGCTGCATGCCAAGAAATTCCCCGACACGTAAACGACTCGGTTGCAGCAGTTCGCGAATGCGTCGTCCAATCATTTCAATCGGTCGACTCTCCAAACGATCCTGCGTAGCGATGTACGCCTCGCGCACCGCGCGTGGGCACGCCCCAAAGCTGCCGTGATTTAAAAAGGTGTACGACCGGTCAAAGATCCACAATCGATCGAGGCGCGGCGCCAGCGGCTGCGGGGCCGATGGAATTGCGGAATGAAAATGACCCACAGACATGGAATTCGGGGTGTCGAGCGGCATCCCGGAACCATACCGGGGGGCACCCAAACGCCGGAATCTGACCCCCGATCGGGGGGCGCCAATAAAAAGTGCAGGAGAAACCGCCGAATAGCCGTTGATTCGGTAGGCGTTCGTACTAACATCCACCGAACGAATTCTGCAGTCGAGCAAGGACGACTGCCGAAGACCTAACAAGCACCGCACTGGCGGTGCGCCGACTCGTCGAAACGAGCCAGCAACCGACGGTTGACTCCGCCACTGCACCTGCCACCCCAAACAACGGAACCTGCCATGAAACTCCTTGCCTCACTTCGATCACTCCTCGCTCCCGCCGGAATACCACTCGTGGTACTTGGGCCGGGCGGCGACTTCACCGAGCACGTCTTTGAACGCGCCGGTCGACTCACTGTGGAGCGCCCAGTTGCGCACACGATGCAGGAGATCGAAACCGATGCCGATCCATTCCACGCTCAGGCTGAGCACATCACCGCGCGTTCGCGCCGCCACCGACTTTCCCGCTTTCTTTCAGAAGCCGCTGAGGAAATTCCAGTCCTCGACGTCTCACCACGCACCGCTCCTGTCAGCACTATTAACGAGAACGAATCCAATGAATCTCACCCCCAAGCAGTTGCGAATCTTCGAATTCATCCGTCAGCACCGCGCGCACAAGGACTACTCCCCAACGATGCAGGAGATCGCCGACTCACTCGGCGTCACCAAAGTGACGGTGTTCGAACACGTCGAAGCGCTCATCAAGAAGGGCGCGCTGGTGCGCGAAGCGAACAAGAGTCGCTCTTTGTCGATCGCTGA
>JBILYM010000047.1:0-10447 GCA_044377725.1 Phycisphaerales bacterium | reverse complement strand
GTCAACGCTTGCCCTTCTCTGGGAAGGTGGCCACATCGTCAACAAGACCGTAGGCCTTCGCCTCTTCTGCATTGAAATACTTATCGCGCTCGGCATCCTTGGTGACCGTTTCCACGGGCTGGCCCGTGTGCTTGGCAAGGATCTCGTTCAGCTGACGCTTCATCTTGAGGATCATCTCGGCCTGGATCTGGATGTCCGAGGTCTGGCCATAGACGCCGCCGTGCGGCTGGTGAATCATCACCTTGGCATGCGGCAGAATGATGCGCTTGCCCTTCTGACCCACGGCCAAGAGCACCGCTCCGCCGGAGTATGCACGACCGATGCAATAGGTGCCCACCTCGCTGGAGATGAACTGCATGGTGTCGTAGATGGCCAGCGTGTCATCGACCGCGCCGCCTGGGCTGTTGATATAGAAGTTGATGTCTTGACCACGCTTCTGGCTTTCCAGATACAGCATTTGCATCATCACACGCGCCGCAGAGGCGTGGTTGATTTCGCCAATGAGGAAGACCACCCGATTCTCCAGGAGGAGCTCATCGATGGTCATCTCGCGGGTGCGCTGGTAGGAAGTGCTAGCGAGGGTCTCGGGGCGAATCATGTCTCGACCGATACCAGCTGCTGCCAGCGTGTTCGGTGTAGCCATCATTCCGCCATGGATGCCGTTTGGGTAGTGGCCGGTCGGGAGGTTCAGTTGCATGCGATCCTCAATATGGAACCCGAGGGAATCCGCGGGGGACGGGGATCATAGTCCGCGTCCGGGGGCTACATCGGCGATCGGGGCGCGCAACATGCACCTGTCCGGGCAGATCTCGCTGCCAAATGCGCCACTCCGCCGCCCACATGCAGCAATCCGGGGGGAACTTACGATGCGCCCATGCTCAGCGACGCCTTTGCCACCCGAATCTGCAATTCAAGTATTGCTGCCGTCACCCTTTTGATCGGACTTTCCGCGACATCCCAGGCCTGGTGCCAAGATCCTTCGTTGACGCCACCGAACGCCGCCGAACCGCGGACACCCGCGCCCGCCGCCGCGCCACTCGCTGCAACGGCGGCGCCCAAGTCCGCTCCCGCTGCGGCGCCACCGGCAGCTCCCGCTGCGGCGCCATCAGCAGCTCCCGCCGCCGCGCCGGCCGCAACTCCTGCCGCAGTCACCACGCCACCGGCAACAGTTGCGCCTCTTGCGCCAGCCGCACCCGTGCCCCCCACCACCACCGATGCCACTGCCCCATTACCAGTAGTGACGCAGCGCGGTGATGAGCAGCCCGCACGCTCTGCAGGCGCTGGATACATCCATCAGTTCAGTGCCGATATCGGTGATAACGCAAGCATGAGCGCGGACCGTTTCTACGGAAGCTATTCAGCGCGGGTGTACAGCTCCAATGACCTCAACGTCACCGTGGCCATGGGCTATGAGTTTGACTGGTACCACTGGAGCGGCGTCTCCGAACTTGGCGTCGCTGATCCGTTCGGCAGCGTGAACCTCTTCGGGCTGCAGACGCGCGGAAGCTTCAAAGTGGCCGATGGATGGACCGCTTCGCTCGCCGGCATCTTTGCTATCGCGGGGGAATCGGATGCGGATGCTGGCGACAGTCTGTATGGCGGCGGAATCGGCAGCATTGCTTGGACTCCCACCGCCAACATGATGCTCGGTCTCGGTGTCCTCGGAGTAACACAAATCGAGAACGATCCGATCATCATTCCCATCCCCGTGCTGCACTGGCACTTTGCCGACGATTGGCTGCTTTCCACCATCCGCAGACCGCCGGCAAGTCCGTTCGTGGGCGTCGATGTCGCGTGGGAACCCGAAGGATCCAAAGTGGATGTTGCCTTCGGAATTGGCTGGCAATTACGCCGATTCCGCCTCGGAACCAACAACGATCCCACCATCAACAACGGTGTCGGCGAAGATCAAAGTTGGGCCGCATTTGTGAGCGTTGGCTACGACTTCACTCCAACCTGCCGCCTGGACATGCTGGTCGGAACAACGTTCTACGAGCAACTGCAGATCCAAGCATCAAACGGTTCCAACACACGCAGTACCACGGTTGATCCCAACGCGCTCTTGGGTGTGTTTGTGACGATCAGCTACTAAAGAGACACGCGTTGCACAGCCGTTCACATTCACGCTTCGCGGATCTCACCCCGATCAACGAACGCCAGCACGGCGCTCACTGCTTCTGGTGCAATTTCAAACATTGCCGCAAGCGCACGGCGGTATCCATCCATTTGCAATTGATACGGAGCGATTCGCTCTTGGAACTCCGCGCCCTGTAGGTCACGCGCACCAGTCTTCCAGTCCAGCACCTCCGCACGTACCACGCGCCCCGCGCGCATACCAAGTACCACTCGGTCCATTCGACCGCGCTGCGTGCGTCCGTCAATCTGCACCACGAATGGCATTTCGCTTCGTACTTGCAGTGTGTCGCACTTCCAGGATGCGTACCGCGCTGGACGCAGACACTCACCAAGTGGCCCCTGCGCGGCGGCCATGACCAACGCGCGCACCGATTCGCGCAATGCGGAATCGACCGGTCGACCAATCTCCACTGCCACTGCGCGCAATACCTGCGGTTCCGATGCTGCATCAATCCCCTCAGAATTCAGCCATTCCACGTGCTCAAACCACGCATGCGCCAGCGAACCGCGCGCGCCGTCATCCGCACCTGCGAACTCCGCCGTAAACAGCGGAACACCACCAGCACCAAGTCGTTCATGCGAACTTGGCGCTACGCCACCGCGCGCATCGGGCCGCGCAATGCGCTCCACCAACGGGGCCGGCGTCAGCGTCGGTGCTGGTGTCGATGTCGATGTCGGTGTCGACGTCAGCGTCGGTGTCGACGTCAGTCCCGCCACTTCCACATTATTGGCGGGCAATGGACTGCCTTCGCTCGGCAGCGCATCCACGCCGCACTCCCAGAAGCGTTCGTTGACTACTTTGGTTGCAAGAAGCCCGGTCTCAAATTCTGGGAACGCCATGCGCAAGATCCGGGTACCGCTGAGCCGCAAGGTGTCCACCGCCGTCGGCGGCGCACACACCAAGTGCAACGCCTCACGCGCACGGGTCACGCCCACGTAGAAGCCTGAAACATCATCAAAGATGCGCCCCACCTGTGCCTCGCGGCGGAACGCCTCCAAGAGCGGCGAATACTCCATGATGGCACTTGCCAAGACCGGCGCAACAGCGATCGGCGGCTGGGTTGGATCCGGTGCAAGTACCGACCAATTGCCAGCACCACCATCCACCGTTCCCATAGTGCGGTCAAGACTGCCCAGCACAACCTCATCAAACTCCAGTCCCTTACTGGCGTGGATAGTCATCACTCGAACACGCTCCCCTGCTGCAGCGCGGACGCCACGCGATTCAACGCTCGTGACAAAGTGACCTGGCCGCGCAACATCGGCTCGGTCGGCATCATGAGCCATGACAGAAAGTTGATGCAATCGCTGCATATCACGAGCAGAACAGACCGACCGGAATCGATCGATGGTCCGATCAATCCACGCCGGCAAGCCCTCCGCATGCAAGGCACGGCGCACTTGCGCAGAAATGCGATCCGCTTCCGTTCGCTGCGCAGCACCGCCCGCAAACGTCTCTATCGGGGCGCAACCAAAGATCGAAGCAACTGGCTCACGACTCACGATCCAATGCGAAGCACGATCATCGGGCTGATCTGCAAGCCGCAGCATGGCCATAATGGCGGTGACCGCTGGTGAGTCAAGTAACTGCGATCGCCCTTCGTCGCTCGCTGCGACACCAGCGCGCCGGAGCGCCGCAACGCACGCGGTGATCTCATCGTTCTTACTGACAAGCACGGCGATGGTTGCATCCGGCCGACGCGCATGGCGATCCGCAACAATGGATGCAACCGTGGCAGCGATTGCGTCGGCACTTTGGCCCGCCGCACGGAATGCTCGAACGAATCCGGGCATATGCTCATTGCGCTCCGCCGCCAAATGCTTGACAAATGTCCACCCAGCAAGTGCACGCAAGAGTGGGCTGCGGTCAACATCCCGCGGTGCCGCCAATCCGGCATCAGTGAAGGTCCGCTCCGCGTCTGGGGTACTCGCGGCAAGCGGGGTGCCGCTAACCAAACCCGCGATATCGCCAAATACCGTATTCACAAAGCCAAGAATCACCGGACTCGAACGGAAGCTGGTGTTGAGCGATGCGTCCTCCTCAAGACCCGGGCGTGAACCCACTTGAGCGAGCAGCTCCGGAGTGCCTCCGCGCCACGCATAAATTGACTGTTTTGGGTCACCCACCACTAAGAAGCGTCGACCACCGGTTGCCATGATCTCATCAATGAGTGGCACCAATGCCGTCCACTGCGCGGGGGATGTGTCTTGGAATTCATCAAGTGCTAAATCGCGAATCGCGCGGTCAAGGCGCTCGCGCATCGCTTCAGTTCCTTCACCGCCAAGGCAATGGGCGCGTGCAATCAGTGTGGTGATGTCCTGAAATCCATACGCACCTTCAGCGCGGCGCATGCGGACCAGCTCTCGATCAACACTGTGAACAAGTTCCTCGGTTGCCCGCAGACGGGCGCGAATGACGTCCTGCACCTCGGCACAGGCGTGACCGACCAACTTCTCAAGTCCGCGCGCAAATGCAGGTTCCGGCGCAACGTTGCTAAACATCCCAGTGTCGCGCAATGCGCTCACCATCGAGTCCTTCAGTAGGTCAAACCAATGGCCATCTTCGGCCAAGCGAATCACACGGGGAATGGCGTTTGTCCAATGCTTGTTGGGAGTCCCACTCTTCGTCTGTGGAACTGCGGCCTGGCGCATGGCGTCGATGAGCGCAACACGCGCCGCCGCATCGCAGCGGCGCGCCTTGGGGAACAGTTGCACACTGTCCGATGCCAAAGCTAACCACGGCTTCCCAGGGTCATTGCCAAGTGCACATCGATCCCAAATGGTGAACGCACCACCCAGAGCCGCGTCAATTCCAGCTTGAATTTCTACCTTCGGCTCGCCATCGGACATCTGTCGCGCCAGGTCAACCGCCCGCATGGGGTCAGCAGCAATGACCGCGCCGATCGCGTCCATGCGCATAGCTCGCTGCTCATCGTCTTCAGCAATCCGCCACCCTTCCGGCAGACCCAACTCCGGTCCAAAGGCGCCCGCCATCTGCATAAAGAATCCATCGATCGTGGAAATCGACATTCGGTGCAGCGCGTCGACCACCTCGCGTAGCACGGCTGAATATTCCTCCGCCGAAGCGGGGCCAATCTGCGAAGCAACCGAAAATTCCTCCCGCTTCGCTTCATCCAAGCTGCCAAGCGCGAGGTGCCGCAGCACTCGCTCCAAAATCTCCCCTGCTGCCTTGCGGGTAAATGTCACCGCCAACATTCGATCCGGCGACGCTGTATTGGTGGCGCGTCGCTCCTCAATCATCCATCGAATGAGTCGATTGGCAAGCAAGTAGGTCTTGCCACTGCCCGCATTGGCAATGACAACGGATCGAGTAATCATGACAGTAACTCCCCGCGTAACCCACGCATGCCGACTCCGTACACGGGCGCCAACGGATCATCTACGTCTGGCTCATAGTCCGGATCGCGTATGAATTGCCCGGCAACAATCAGCCGTGCAATACGCGTTGCCTCAGCCTCTGCTTCGCCAAGGAACGCGTCATCCCACTTGCCAGCAAGCAGTACCGCCGTGTCAGCGGGGTTGGATGGAAGCGCAAAGTAGCCGAGATTCGTGGGCGGAACAGTGATTCCAATGGAACGAAGCAACACCGCATAGAGCGGCAATTGCAAATCCACCCAGCGACCCTTGGGCTTGCGATGCTCGCCTTCCGGATCGTTGGGCTTGGCCGACGTCTTGTAGTCCAACGCTGCAAATCCACGATCCGGGTGCACGTCCACGCGATCGATCCGGCCCTGCAACAGTAGACCGGTATCACCAATCACTGGCGCTGGTCGGCCGAATTCGTCGCGCGGTCGCGTAGCAAATGAAAGCTCCGAATGCACCACCTGCCATCCATCGGCCGCCCACGCCGCCTGCACATGAGCAAACGCCGTGAGCCGCTCCCGCGCAAGTGCAAACTGCACCACGTATGCACCACGGATTGACTCTGGATAATCGCGATCACGCATTTCATCAAGCGCCGCATGCACACGCTGCTCGATGACTGCGGCATCCATTGTTGCGGGTTCACCCGCTGCGGTGCGCTGCGCTTCATCGCGGCCCCACGCCTGCAGCGCGGTATGCACCAAGTTTCCGAATCCCATGGAATCAAGCTCCACTGCACCATCATCAGCGCCGTCAAGCAGCAGTCGCGGATCTCGCTTCAACTGGAAAAGCGTTGGGCATTTCAAGAAATCGCGAAACGCTGTCACGCTCACTGAGACAAACTTGCTGGGACCTGCTGGCAGCACATTCACTGAAAACTGCCCTTCCGATGCCGCTACTGCTGCCCAACGCGTCGCCGATGATCGCGGCGATTTCGGATCGCCCATCCATGCCATACGACGCGCGAGGTCCTCGCCCTGTAGTCCAAGCAGTAAACGCGAAGGCTGCAGCGGATCGCCCGCCATCTGTGTTCGGCCGGTCACCAAGCGAACGAATCGCTTTCGCGAAATCAGCGCGTGGAGAATCCACGCATCGCGCGCCTGACGTCGCATAGCGCACGGCATGCCAAGTCGCGCTCGCACCGAATCCGGGAGCCACGGATCAACTTCCATTCCTCCCGGAACAATGCCGTCGTTCATCCCCGTCAAGACCATGTTCGGCGCATCGTCAATGCCCGCATCAAGCCACTGCATCAACTCCACTCCGTCATCAGTGCCTTCCGTGGCAAGCATGGACGCTGCCATTGCCTCGCCAATCAACACCAAGACTTGCGCAGCCATGAGGCCGTCCGTGAATCGCGTTGGCACCACCAGCAGCTCTTCGGCTGCTGTGTGGAATGCCTTGGCAGATTCCCGACCGACCAACGACGCATCCTCTGCTACCGCTCCGAGCACCTCTCGCAGCGCAGCAATCGTCTGGAGTACCGACTTTGATTTCCGAAGCGCGTCAAGCAACGCATCAATATGTGCAACCGTCGTAGTTACACGACTGTGCAAACCATTACCAAAGTCAATGTGATCCGGCAGGATGTCTGCTCCGCTGGAAACCGCAAATTCCGAAACACTCGCTACTGGTCGAACACACCCCTGGCGCACTAACCACGATTCCATTTCTGGATGGCGGACCAATGCACCAAGCGTTTCGCACGAGCGCACTTGCAAGTAGTCCGCCAGCACCGAAAGCAACATTCCCAGTGGACCATCCGCCGCCGTCCGTGACGGCAATGCGTTCACTGCAACACCACAGGACGGAAGCAGCGAAGCAACCTGCGCCGCAACCCCCTCGTCAGGGACTGACACCGCCATGTCACAACTCCGCCGCGGCATCGGCATCGCACTCAGCGCGTCCAGCACCGCAGCTGCCTGGTCAGCAGGGGTATCTGCAAGCATGATGATGTCTTGCGGAACCACCACTGCAGCACGCGCCCACGCTGCGTGTTCAGGAAATCCATCTTCATCCAGTGGTGCTGGCAACTCTGCATGCGTTCCGTGCACCAGCACTGAAACAGCGATACCGCGCGCAGCCAGCGCACCCAGTAATTCCCGCTGAATCCGTTCCGGATCAGCAAGTAGCACATAGATGCGAGCAATTCCGCCCGCGTGCAGCGCACCGGTACTGGAAGCGAGGCGTGTGGCAGTCGGCTCATCAGTCGACTGCTCGCGCTCAAGCGCCTTACGCCAGCCGTTCTCCAGCGCCAACAATGCTTCCCACCGATCGAGATCCAACTCCGGCATGGTGGCGCGCAGTTCCGCGGCCACGCTGACGAAGTCCGTACACGCACTGGTGACATCACGGTGCAATGTGGCGATCCGAGCCGCAAGTGCATCAATGCTGGCGGGCTCCAGCGGCTCGCCCGGAATGGCGTCCATTCCACCTGGCGACAATGCAGATATCACGCGCGCTTCGGCGCTGATGATCGTATGTCGCCATGCCAACTGGATGCCCATCGAACCAAGTATGTTGGCGGTTGGAACCACAAATCGCGAAGCAAGACCCGCCGGCGTCACCACGCGTGGCGAGACAAATGCATGTCCCGCCTCACGCGCGAGTGCAATCAGATGATGCTCAAACGCGCGGCTCGCCCGCGACGCCGGAACCATCACCAGCGCATCGGACAGATCCACAATCCCATCGCGGGCGGTGGTTGATGACCACACGTGCTGCGCCAGCGCGCGCATCAGCGAAGGGCCGTCCGGGAGACGAATCGTGGTGAATCTCATGATCGCGCATCATCGCAGGGAGCGGTGCAACAAGTACTTCCTCACCGCAATCGCCCCAACACTTTCAGGCATTTTCGGCTTCTGCAGCAGCCTTCGCCGGGGCATTCTGCGTGGCGCGCCGGACCAAGTCCTCCAGCACGCGCATTTGCGCGGCACGGATTCGCTCGTCGCCGGCGCACACATTCACATGCGCCAACTTTCGTCCCGGGCGAGGCGTCTTTCCATAGTCGTGCAAACGCGCCCCGGGTACCGAGAGCAGATCGCCACGATCGGGCATCGCACCAATGATATTGATCATTCCACTGAATCCACGCGCATCGGTTGATCCAAGCGGTTCATCCGTGACGGCGCGCACATGATTCTCAAATTGACTGGTGACCGCGCCATCAATAGTCCAGTGACCAGAGTTGTGAACCCGCGGCGCCATCTCATTGGCAATCAACCCGTCCTTGGTCACAAAGAATTCGATCGTCAATACACCAACATGCCCAAGCGCATCCATCGCCGCGCGCACGGCATGCTCTGCCGCGAGGCAAACATCCGCATTCATGCCCGGTGCAGGCGCAATGGTTTGCCGAAGAATTCCCGCGTGATGTTCATTCTTATTCAGTGCCCACGTTCGCACATCACCATCACGCGAGCGCACAGCAATGATGCTTATCTCAGCCGTAAAGTCAACGAATGCCTCATAGATTGCCGGCGCTCCACCCACCGCAGCCCACGCGGCGGCAAAGTCCCGCGGCGAACGCACCACGTATTGACCCTTGCCGTCATACCCAAGGCGCCGTGATTTCAGCACTGCCGGAACACCAATCCGCCCGCACGCCGCCGCCAATTCCGCTTCCGTGTTCACGGCTGCAAACAGCTGCACGGCAATGCCGCACGATTGAAAGAACTCCTTCTCAGAAATGCGGTCTTGGGCAATTGCCAAACTCCGCACCCCTGGCGCAGTTGGAACGCGCTCCGCAATCGCACTCATGGTGCTGACGGGCACATTCTCAAACTCGAACGTAGCAACATCAAGCCCCGCAACAAAGCGCGCCACCGCAGCGTGATTGTCAAAGGCACCAACGATCAATTCACCAACCGTAGACGCTGGGCACTGCGGATCTGGGTCAAGGAAGCGAAACGAATGCCCCAGCGGAATGCCCGCAAGCGCCAGCATCCTGCCCAGTTGACCACCGCCAACAATGCCCACCAACATCAGCTATGCCCGCCCGGCATCAAGCCAACACGCGGATCAGGCTGCGCCATGACTTTGGCAGTTTGCGCTGCACGAAATGCGTCCAGTTGTTCACGCACCGCTGGGTCATGCGCCGCGATGATCGATGCTGCAAAGAGCGCGGCGTTGGTTGCTCCCGCTTGGCCGATCGCAAAGGTAGCCACAGGAATACCAGCGGGCATCTGCACGATCGAAAGCAAACTGTCCAGGCCATTCAGTGCTTTGGTAAAGACCGGTACGCCAAGTACGGGCACTGCCGTCTTGCTGGCACACATGCCCGGCAAGTGCGCCGCGCCGCCTGCACCAGCGATGATGGCACGCAGACCACGCGCGCGGGCGGCTTGGGCGTATTCAAAAAGTTGATCAGGGGTTCGATGAGCGCTGACCACGCGGCACTCATGCGCAATCCCCATGGCGGTGAGCGTGCGAGCGGCGTGCTGCATGGTGTCCCAGTCAGACTGGCTGCCCATGATCACCCCGATGAGCGGCTCTCCGGCGGGCGAAATCAGGTCTCCAACTGGATCCATGACCGAATACTACGAGCCGGATGTGTTTCTCGGACGCGTGTCGGCGGCTCCGGGGAGGTCCGAACACTGGGAATTTTTCAGTGGAACCTGTAATTTTCAGGTGTTTTCTTCCAATTCACCCCCGAAATCTCCCGTGAAGGGGGTGGCACCGATAATTCAAGACAATTGCAATGTGTGGCAACCGCTTCCTTGCAGAACGTGTTAACCGTGACATACTCCACATACTTGCACATGGGAGCGATCTGATCGCAAACCGGTGCCGTATGAAAAGGTGACAATCTGGAATTCCGCGGCCTCAAACCCTTTGGCCGCGACTCGACCACGCCTCGAGGTGCACGAACGGACATGTGTTCGTGTACCGAAACACTCGGGGCGGAGTGCTGGAGCGGCCTTGCCGC